>JAATGE010000277.1 GCA_015654825.1 Rhodospirillales bacterium | reverse complement strand
CGGCGGCGGCGCGAACTGGTTTGGGCCGTCGGTGAAGAAGCCGAATTTCTCGTGCTCGGTGCCGATGCGGTACTGGTCGCGCGGGCGCGCGCCGGCGGCCAGCATTTCAGCCAACTGGCGCACCGACAGGATCGGTGTCGCATTCTCCTCACCGGGGTTGGACATTTCACTCCTGGGCGGCGTGGGCGCGAGACAAGGTCACCAAAGCCGCGCCATCAGCAGGGCCAGGCCAGTAATGGCCGCCGTTTCCGCCCGCAGGATGCGGGGGCCGAGCGAGACCGGCTGTATGAAAGGGGCCGCGCGCATCGCGTCAAGCTCCCGGGGCGAGAAGCCGCCCTCGGGGCCGATCAGCAGCGCGTGTTGGCCCGCGGGGGGCGGTGCCGCGGTGCGTTCGAGCGCGGCGGCGAGGGTGCGGGAGGGCGGCCAGTTGGCGAGCAGGTCGGGCAGGCTGCAAGGCGGGTGCAGGGTGGGAATGGTCAGGCGTTCGCATTGTTCGGCGGCCTCGATGGCGATCGAGAGCAGGCGGTCCGCGTTCAGGCGGGCGGTGTTGGTGCGGTCGGTCAGCACGGGATAGAGGGCGGCCGCGCCGAGTTCGGTGGCCTTTTGCACCAGCAGGTCGGTGGCGTCGCGTTTCAGCGGGGCGAAGGCGAGCCAGATATCGGGTTCCGGCAACTGCGGGCGCAGCAGGTCGTCCACGTTGAACGTCAGGCGGTCGCGGCGGAGGGTGGCGATGCGGGCGGAGAATTCGCCGTGCTGGCCGTTGAACAGCCGCACCGGATCGCCCGCGGCGCGGCGCATGACATTGCCCAGATAATGCGCCTGCGCCGGAGTGCCCGGAATGGTGATGTTTGGATCGAGCCTGCCCGCAACAAAGAGGCGCGGCGTAGTGAGCGAATGAACGGCTTGGGTCTGAGGGGAGGGCACCCCCCCCCAGCCTTGCTTCTTCCTCTCCAATTTGCCCCCCTGTCGCATCAACCCCGGACATACTATCCGTGACCCAAGGCTTCACCGACATCCGCACCGCCGGCTGGGTAGCGAGGGTGCCCGAAGCCTGGCGCCCCTATCTGCTGCTGGCCCGCCTGGACCGGCCGATCGGCATCTGGCTGCTATGGCTGCCCGGCGCCTGGGGCATTCTGCTGGCGCGGGTGCCGAGCGGCGCGACGCTGCGGCTGCTGGCGCTGTTCGCCATTGGCAGCGTCGTGATGCGCGCCGCCGGCTGTGTGGTGAACGACATGTGGGACCGCGACCTGGACCGGCGCGTGCAGCGCACTGCCGGGCGCCCGCTGGCGGCGGGCACGGTGTCGCTGAGGCACGCGGCGGTGTTCCTGGGGGTTCTGCTGCTGGCCGGCCTCGGCGTGCTGCTGCAGCTGAACCGTTTGTGCTGGATGCTGGGGGCCGCGAGCCTGGTGCTGGTGGCGCTGTATCCGTTGGCGAAGCGGGTCACGTGGTGGCCGCAACTGGTCATGGGGTTCACGTTCGGGTTCGGTGCGCCGATGGGCTATGCGGCGGCCGCCGGGCGGGTCGATGCGGCGTGCGCGGCGCTGTATGCCGCCGCGATCTTCTGGGACCTGGGGTTCGACACGGTGTACGGGTTCCAGGACATCGAGGACGACGCGCTGGCGGGGGTGAAGAGTACGTCGCGCCGCTTTGCGCATGTGCCGCGGCGGTTCCTGGCCGCCAGTTATGCCGCGTGCGTCGTTTGCCTGGGGTTGGCGGGGTGGCAAGCCGGTGCGGGTGCCGCGTTCTGGCCGGCGCTGCTCCCGGCGTGCGGATTGCTGGCGTGGCAGGTGGCGCGGCTGGATCCGGGCAGCCCGGCGGCCTGCCTGCGGCTGTTCCGGCTGAACCGGGAAACCGGGCTGGCGGTGGCGGCCGCGTTGCTTGTCGCGCGGCTGTGACGGACGCCGAGGCGTTCGTGACGCGTCATACCGTGCAGGGACGTGCACCGCTGGTGCCCGAGCTGGTGTTGTGGCTGGCGACAGAGATCACGCCGATCTGGCAGGCGACGGAGGACTGGCTGGCGGAGCACAACATGGCGCCGCCGTTCTGGGCTTTTGCGTGGCCGGGCGGGCAGGCCGCGGCGCGCTACCTGCTGGATTATCCGCATCTGGTGGCGGGAAAGCGGGTGCTGGATTTTGCCGCGGGGGGCGGGATTGCGGGGCTGGCGGCGGCGCGGGCGGGTGCGGCCTCGGTCGAGGCCAACGAAATCGATGCGCTGGCCGCGGCGGCGATCGGGCTCAACGCCGCGGCGAACGGGGTGGCGGTGCGGACGGTGCTGGGGGACATCGTCGGCAGCACCGGCCGATGGGACCTGATCCTGGCCGGCGATGTCTGCTACGAAGCGCCGATGGCGCGTCGCATCCTGCCCTGGCTTCGTGGACTGGCCGAGACGGCGGAGGTTTGGCTTGCCGACCCCGGCCGTGCCTATGTTCCGACACTGGGGCTGGAGACGATGGCGGTGTATGAAGTGCCGACCACACTGGAGCTGGAGGACCGTACGCGGCGCCAGACCGTTCTCTATCGGCTGCGTCCCTGACCGATGCTGCAAACGGCATATCACCTGCTGCACCTCTACGGGTACCCGCTGGTCATTTTCATGATCGCGCTGGAGTGTGCCGGCCTGCTGGTGCCCGGCGAGACGGTATTGCTGGCGGCGTCGCTGTTCGCGTCGCACGGGCATCTGAACATTTTCCTGGTGGTGGCGTCGGCCAGCCTGGGGGCGGTGATCGGCAACCTTGCCGGGTACGGCCTGGGCCGGGTGCTGGGCCATACGCTGCTGTCGCGTTATGGCGGGCGCGTGGGGCTGACCCGGCAGCGTCTGGCGGTGGGGCGGTATTTGTACGCGCTGCACGGCGGCAAGATGGTGTTTTTCGGCCGCTTCGGCGTGGTGTTGCGCAGTTTCTCGCCGGTGCTGGCGGGGGCCAACGATATGCCGCTGCGGCCGTTTTTTTGGTGGACGGTGGCGGGCGGCATCGCGTGGCCGAGCATTCACGGGTTCGGCGCGTATCTGCTGGGCAACGCGGCCAAGCGGGTTTCCGGGCCGGCCAGCATCGCGTTCGGCATT
>JAATGE010000095.1 GCA_015654825.1 Rhodospirillales bacterium | reverse complement strand
TGCCGTGGTGCGTGACCGCGCCGCGGCTTCGGGCCGCCAGCTCACCTACGGCGTGCGCCTGCATGTCATCGTGCGCGAGACCGAGGAGGAAGCGTGGCGCGCCGCCGATCGGCTGATTGCCAAGTTGGACGACAGCACGATCGAGTCCGCCCAGCGCATCCTGAACCGGCTGGATTCCAGCGGCCAGCAGCGGATGAGTGCGCTGCACGGCTTTTCGCGCGACCGCCTGCGCATCGGCCGCCATCTCTGGGCCGGCGTAGGGCTGGTGCGCGGCGGCGCCGGCACGGCCCTGGTGGGCAACCCCGAACAGGTGGCGGCGGCACTGCGCGACTACATGGAGGTCGGCGCGGACCGCTTCATCCTGTCCGGCTACCCCCACCTGGAGGAGGCGCATCGCTTCGCCGAGTTGGTGATGCCGCTGATGGCGCCGGGCACGTTGAAGGGCGCATGGGCGCGTGCGCGGGCCAATACCGGTCCGTTCGGCGAAACCATCGCCAATGACGTGCGCCCCCCGGTCGCCGCGGCGGCAGCCGAATCGTGACCCAGGAGGGCACCACGCTGCTGCCGGAGCGATCCCCGCTGGTGGGCGAACGCGAGCTTCTCACATCCGACCGAGACGTGCCGGACCTTGTGACAATCGTCGGCGGCGGCATTTCCGGCGCATTGGTGGCGGTTCAACTGGCACGCATAGCCGCCCGGCCGACCCGGATCGAGGTGATCGAGCCGCGGGCAAGCCTGGGGGAGGGGCTGGCTTATTCGGCCACCGATCCGGCGCACCGCATCAATGTGCCCGCCGCGCGCATGACTGTCTTCGCCGACGATCCGGAGCATTTCGAGCGCTGGCTGCTGCGGGCCGGCGCGATGCAGGACGATGCGGCGGCGCGCTGGCAGGATGGCTGCCTGTATCCGCAGCGTCGCCTGTTCGGTGCCTACGTGGCGGAACTCGTTGCCGACGCGCTACGGGCCAACCCGCATGTCACGATCCGCCACCGCCGCGATCGTGTGACCCGGATCGACGCGGTCGGGACCGGTTTTACGCTGCATCTGCAGCACGCGGAGCCGGTGCCGCTGCTGGCGGACCTCGTCGTGCTCGCCGTGACGCACCCGCCGCCCGCGATGCCCGCGCCACTGCTGGCCGCGCGTGCCGCGGGTGCACCGATCATCGCCGATCCCTGGCAGGCGGGCGCCCTGGATAAGGTCGCGGCGGACGCGGATGTCCTCATCATCGGCACCGGCCTTACCATGGCGGATGTGGTGGCCACGCTGGAGCGGCGGGGCCACCGCGGGCGGGTCACCGCGATTTCGCGCCGCGGCCTGCTCTCGCGCGGTCACGCGGCCGGCCAGGTGGCGAAGCGCGACTGGTTCGCCACCGCGGCCCCGCCGCGGACTGCCCTGGCGCTGTGCCGCGCCGTGCGCGACCAGGTGCGGCGCGCCGCCGCCGATGGCGTCCCCTGGCAGGCCGTGCTGGACGATGCGCGCGCCAACGGCACCCGCCTGTGGACCGCATTGCCGCAGGCCGAGCAGCGCCGCCTGGTGCGCCATTTGCGCCCGTACTGGGACGTGCACCGGTTTCGCGTCGCCCCCCAGGTGGAAGCGGCGATCGGGCGCATGCGTTCGGACGGTCGTTTCACATCGCTGCCGGCCTCCCTGCTGGGCGCCGACTGGGATGGCACACATTGCGTGGTGCGCCTGCGGCCGCGCGGCGCGCCGCCGGGCGGCGAAATCGTCTGCCGGGCGGATGGGGTCGTCGTCACCACCGGCCCCGCGCACGGCAGCGCGCTGGCCACCAACCCCGCGCTCGCCTCGCTTGCGGCGCAAGGCCTGCTGCGTCCCGACCCTGCCGGGTTGGGCGTGGACGTGGATGGTGCCAGCCGGGTGCTCGGACGCGACGGTACGGCGCGCGCGAACTTGTTGGTGGCCGGGCCCTTGGCGCGCGGGCGTTTCGGCGAGCTGATGGGGCTGCCGCAGGTTGCCTTCCATGCCGACGACGTCGCGCGCGCCGCAGCGGCCTATCTCGCCGCACGCGCGCCCGCCGCCGCAGATGCGGCCGCGCCAAAGGGCGCTGTTGGAAGTGCGGCCGCGCCGCGGGGCGCTGCTGGAAATGCCGCAGCGCAGCATGACGCTGCTGCATTTCCACCACGCCATAGCGCGGTTTTTCCCGCCCAGTGACTGTTATCAACGTCTTTTCAATGTGGCATACTAATTGCTCACTATTCATAAGCGTGGATTTTCGAAGCGCGGGTTCGGAGGCAGAAATTCGCTGTGCGTGACCTCAAGCTTGTTTCCCTGAACGGAAGCCCGCGGGCGCCCTCGCGCACCGAAACGCTGGTGCAGGCGCTCGGTGCCGCGATCGTTGCCAAAACCGGCGCGCGCTGGCGCCATCTGCGGCTGACCGACATCGCGCCGCATGTGATGCCCGCCCTGATGCGCGATGCGCTGGGCCCGGTCGGCGAGGCGATCATTGCCAACATCGAGGAAGCGGACATCGTGCTGATCGGAACGCCGGTCTATCGCGCGAGCTTCACCGGTGCGCTCAAGCATGTGTTCGATCTGGTGCATTACGATGCGCTGCGCGGACGGATCGCGGTCCTCGCGGCAACCGGGGGCAACCGGCACCACGGGCTGGTTACGGAACACCAGCTGCGGCCGCTGCTGAGTTTTTTCGGAACGTTTACCGTTCCGACCACGGTGTACGCCGAGGTCGCCGATTTCAACGAGTACGCCATCGCATCGAGCGTGATCTATGATCGCATCACGCAAGTTGCCGCTGAGGTCGGTCGGCTGGCCGGCAGCCCCACGGCGCGACCCCATCCGACCGAACTATTCGAGGAGGCCCTGCCATGACCGACACGACCGCGCATGACGCACCGATCCAATTTGCCTACTGGGTGCCGAACGTTTCCGGCGGCCTGGTGATCAGCAAGATCACCCAGCGCACCAGCTGGGACATCGACTATAACCGGCGCCTGGCACAGATCGCCGAACAGTCCGGCTTCGATTACGCGCTGAGCCAGATCCGCTTCACCGCGGGCTACGGCGCCGAATACCAGCACGAGCCGGTGATCTTCTCGCACGCGCTGCTGGCCGCGACGGAGCGGCTGAAGCTGATCATTGCGCTGCTGCCGGGACCGTGGAATCCCGCGGTCGCCGCCAAGCAGGTCGCCACCATCAGCCAGCTCACCGGCGGTCGCGCCGCGGTCAACGTCGTCAGCGGCTGGTTCCGCGGCGAGTTCTCCGCTATCGGCGAACCCTGGCTGGACCATGACGAGCGCTACCGCCGGTCGGAGGAATTCATCCGCTGCCTGAAGGGCATCTGGTCGGAGGATAATTTCACCTTCGCCGGCGATTTCTACCGCTTCCGCGATTACAGCCTGAAGCCGAAGCCCGCGCAGCCGTTGCCGGAAGTATTCCAGGGCGGCAGCTCGCGCGCCGCCCGCGACATGGCCTCACGCGTCTCCGACTGGTATTTCACCAATGGCAACACCCCCGAGAACATCGCCAAACAGGCCGATGATATTCGCGGCAAGGCGGCAGCACACGGGCGGTCGGTGAAGGTCGGCGTCAATGCCTTTGCCATCGCCCGCGAGACCGAGGCGGAGGCGCGCCAGGTGCTGCACGACATCATTGCGTATGCCGACCCCGAGGCCGTGAACGCATTCGGTCACGAGGTCAAGAACGCCGGCCGCGCCTCCCCGGAAGGCGAGGGCAACTGGGCAAAATCGGGTTTTGACGATCTGGTACAATACAATGACGGCTTCCGGTCGAACCTGATCGGCACGCCGGAGCAGATCGCCGAGCGCATCATTGCCATGAAGGCCGCCGGCGCCAATTTGATCCTGCTCGGCTTCCTGCATTTCCAGGAGGAAGTCGAACATTTCGGCAAACGCGTAATCCCGCTAGTCCGCGAACTGGAGGCGCAGCGCACCCCGCTGGTCAAGGCCGCATGACCCATGAACAAAAGTTTTTTGGTTCTTTTTTTCAAAAAAGAACAGACTTCTTTTTGAAAAAAGAAGCAAAAACTTTTGTTCATTATTCGTGTCTAACGACACCGGTCTGAGTCGAAGCCAAGACACCAAGTGGGAGACGGGAATGCAGCAAACCAGCCTGATTGCTGGCGGTGCCTACGCGCGCGCTTTGTTCACCGCAGGCAGCGATGTTGCAACCGTGCCGGCGCTGCGGGTCGATGGCATTTCGCTGTCGTTCGGTGGCGTCGCCGCGCTGAAAGACGTGTCGCTCGATGTGCAGCCGGGTGAGATCCGCGCCATCATCGGCCCGAACGGCGCCGGCAAAAGTTCGTTGCTGAACGTGATAAGCGGGCTCTACCGCCCGCAATTCGGTCGCGTGTGGCTGAACGGCATCCCCTACAGCGAGGTCCCGAGTGCCCGCCTCGCCTCGCTTGGAGTGGCGCGTACGTTTCAGAACCTGGCACTTTTCCGCGGCCTGTCCGTGCTGGACAACGTCGCCAGCGGTCTCGCCTACCGCGGCCGCGCCGGCGTATTCGCGCAGATCGCCGGTTTGCCGCTGGCGCGCGCGGAACAGCGCGATGCCATTGCGCGCGCCGGCGCGGCCATCGAATTCTTTCACCTCGAACCGTATGTGGACCGTCCCGCCGGTACGTTGCCCTACGGTGTGCAGAAGCGCATCGAACTGGCGCGCGCCATGGTCGCGGAACCCGCGGTACTGCTGCTCGATGAACCGATGGCGGGCATGGTGCGGGCCGATAAGCAGGAGCTGGCGCACTACATCCGCACGCTGCGCGACACCTATGCCACCAGCATCGTGCTGATCGAGCACGATATCGGCATCGTCATGGATCTGTCGGATCACATCGCCGTGCTCGACTACGGCCGCAAGATCGCCGACGGCACACCCGCCGAGATCGCCGCCAACGAGGCAGTGATCGACGCTTATCTCGGCGTCGCCCACGAGGGCGTCCCCGAAGCCATGGATCGGGCGGCGAACTGACCATGGATTTTACCTTCTTCCTTGAGGTTCTGGTCGGCGGCCTGCTCTCCGGCGTGATGTATTCGTTGATCGCGATCGGCTTCGTGCTGATCTACAAGAAATCAAGCGTCCTGAATTTCGACAAGGGATCCACCGAGATGTTTGCCGC
>JAATGE010000005.1 GCA_015654825.1 Rhodospirillales bacterium | reverse complement strand
TGCTTCACCTCCTCAAACTTCAATTCCAGCACCGGCGGCCGCGCGATCCACACCAGGTAGCGCGTCTCATCCGCCAGTCCGATGTGTCGCCGATAAATCTCCCGCATCCGGCGCCGCAGCCGATTCCGCACCGTGGCCGGCCCGAGCCGTTTCGGTGTGAGAAACGCGACCTGCCCCGTCTCGCCCGCCGGCACGGCCTCGCGCGAAATAAAATTGAGCGCCATCCAGCGATTGCTCACCCGGCGGCCCCGCGTGCGCGTGGCATCGAAGACCGTACGTCGGCGGATGATCTTCCGGCGCGGCAGCGATTCGGGGCGGTCACTCATGCGAAGGGCTCATGATCGACCAACAAAAGCCGCGGCAGAATCCCGCGAGTTATAATGCGATTCCGCCGCATGGAGTGCAACGGCTACCAAGCCGCGAATTAGGCCTGCGTATGGCGCGCGAACTTGCGGGCCGTTCCGGCACCGGCGAGACGCTTGCGGCCAGCCGCCCGGCGGCGATTGATGATCGCGCGGCCATTCTTCGTCGCCATGCGGGCCAGAAAACCGAATTGGCGTACACGACGCTTTTGAGAGGGCTGGAACGTTCTTTTCATGAAAGTATCTCGGGTGGGGAAGGGTGAGAATACGCAAAAGGCGCCCTATGACAAGAGGATTCTCACGACTTCGTCGATCTCGTCCTCGGTATTATAAAAGTGGGGCGACAGCCGCAGGCAGGCCATGCCCGCGCGCGTCTCCCGCAGGGAAACATCGATGCGATTTTCCCGCAGCTTCCGCGCCTTGATCACCGCCGTGTCCTTGTTCTCCAGCGCCACGGTGATGATCCCCGATTTCTGCGAGCGTCGGTTGGCGTAGCCCAGCACGCGGAAACCGCTGGCCAGCATCTTCTCCTCGCCGTAACTGCGCAGGTCCAGCAGCCGCGCCTCGATCTGCTTCACGCCCAGGCCCAGGATCAGCTCCAGGCTCGCCCGCATGCCGTGCAGCGCCAGCATGTTCAGCGCGCCCGGCTCGTAACGACGGGCCGTCGCCTCGAAGGCGATCTCCGGCTGCGCCACGAAGCCCGGCGAGCGCACGTTCCACGCGCCGAGCAACGCCGGCCGCAGCGTCTCGAAATGTTTCCGCTTCACGTAAAAGATGCCCGCGCCCAGCGGCCCCAGCATCCACTTGTGCGAGTCGGCGGCCAGAAAATCGATGTGCCGCACGTCGATCGTCGTCGCGCCGAGCGACTGGATCGCATCGAGGCAAAAGAGCACGCCGCGGCGGTAAAGCTCCTCCGCGATGCCTTCGTAATCGAGCCGGAAGCCGCTCAGAAAATGGCACGAAGCCAGCGCCACCAGCCGCGTCTTCGGCGTCAGCGCCTTCAGCACCAGCTCCGGCGTGATCTCGCCCAGCCGCTCCGGCTGCAGCGTCACCACGCGCACGCCCTTGGCCGTCAGCGCCTGCCAGCAGTAAACATTCGCCGGATAATCGTCCGGGTAGCACACGACCTCGTCGCCCTCTTTCCAGTCGATCCCATGCGCGACCAGGTTCAGCCCGAGCGAGGTCGGCCCGAGCAGCGCGATCTCGTCGCTGTTGGCGTTGATCAACCGCGCGCTCACGCGGCGGATATGCTCCAGCTCTTCGAGGAAATCGGTCCCTTCCTGCGCCTGCCCCGCGCGCTCGGCCTCGATCTTCAGCGTCTCGATCGTCGGCCCCGGCAGCGGCGCCACGCCGGCGTGCGCCAGGAAAATGCGGTTGCGCGTGACGGGGAAGAGACGATGCCGGAGACCTTCATCGGCCAGGATATGATCGATACTGACGTCCGTCTCGTCTCCGTGTTTCTGCACCGGTAGAGCTTACGCGAAATGCGGAAAAATGCATCAAGAAGTATGCGGGAACGTGGGAACCACCCTCCCGCAGCAAATCCCGTCGCCCCACGCGCGTAAGCGCGTGGAAGCAAGCCGGCGGCTTGCCACAATCCTAGCCGGTGGTTGTGAGCGCTCGCAGGGCGCGACACCACCGGAAACGTTCGCTCAAACGGCCCACACCCCGGCAGGCGTGCCACAACACAGCACCCCCTCCGGGCCTAAAGCTGCTTGCTCTGGATTTTCGTCCAGTCCTCGTCCGCGAAAAGACTGCGGGCAACGCGCGCCAGCGCGTTCGTGGCCATCGGCGGCCACCACGTGATCTGGGCAAACTTCGCGGCCGATGCGGCGAATTTCTCGCCATCAATCCGGCTCTCGAAATAGATATCGATGACCAGTGCGCGCCGTTCCGCATCGGTGTGGCCGCCCTCGCGTGCCGCGCGCCGCTGGATCACCGCCGTGCCGGTATCGACGGCCAGGAACTTGCCCAGCCCCGCGATCTCCACCACGCTGCCGTAGGGGATCACGTTCGGGTCCACCGCGCAAAGGCCGTCATGCAGGCGCACGCCGGTAGCGCTCATGCCGTGTCCGGTATAGTAATCGCCCTCCGCTGCCCAGGAGGCGGTCAACCGGGCCAGGTGCGAGGCCGGCCGGCTATGGTCATCGCCGGAAACGAGGCCGGGGGCAATTTCACTCGACCGGAGTGTGGTGGAAGCCGACCGCACCGACGCCGTTGCCGAAACAGCCGGAGCCGCGCCCGAAGATGGTTTATTGGGTTTATCGTTGTGGGCCGCCATCGCGACGGACGACCGCGATTTGTCGCCAGTCGGGGTCGCGGCGGCAGTCGAGGCAGCCTTCGCCTTCTGTTCCGTGGGCGAAGCCTTCGCCACCGACGCCTTGGAAGGAGGCGTCTGCGTGTTATTCTGGGGCACCGTCCACTTCGCCTCCGCCGGCAAGCCGACGAAGCCGAGCAAGAAACAAAGGCCGTAGATATATCGCATCATTTGTTTAAGTTATTGATCGCATTGCTGATACACGCCATGAATCCCGTTTACATCATGGCTCGAAGACAAGGACCTACCAAGTGCTTCCAAGAAGAGAGAGCTCCGGTCCAAGGTCTGTTTCTGGGGAGCTGGCCGAGAGAGGCTGGCTGCCAAGAACCTGTATCGCGATATGCGCGATTTCCCTGCAAAGTAGAGAAACTGATACTTAGGGCAATCTTTTTTTTCATTCTCCCGCTCCTTTTCCTATAACCAAAACTAATGCAGGGGTTTGGCCGCCTGGTCGTTCTTCAACCCTTCCACCTCTGAAGAGTTGCGCGTCCCCTCGGCAAGGATTGCTGCAAGCAGCCTTCGCGCCCGGGAGTGGTCTGCGAGTGAAAGGCTGTTTCGCTGCCGCTCTTCATGGCTCGGACCCGCCCCGGCCAAGGGCTCGATCGTTCGATTCAAC
>JAATGE010000431.1 GCA_015654825.1 Rhodospirillales bacterium | reverse complement strand
TCGCGCTTATGGGGCAGAGCCCCTGGCCTTCTTATTAGTCTGGTACTACTGCCACCGGCGGGCCCACATGTTTCTGCGGCGCCACGATATCCATGACACCGATGATTGCTGGCAGCACGATGATCGCCCCCAGCATGTTCATGATGAACATGAACGTCAGCAGCACGCCCATGTCCGCCTGGAACGGCAGCGGCGAGAACGCCCAGGTCGCGACGCCAATCGACAGCGACAACCCCGTGAAAATCACCGCGCTGCCAGTTTCGCGCAGTGTCTGCACGTAGGCCGCATCCAGCGTGTAGCCCAGCCGGATATAATGGCTGAGCCGGCTGAATTTATAAATTCCGTAATCTACGCCAATGCCCACGCCGAGCGCCGTAATCGGCAAAGTCGAGAGTTTCAGCCCTATCCCCAGCACGCTCATGGTCGCATTGGTCAGCACCGAAACGGCGGCCAGCGGCAGCACGATACAGATCGCCGCGCGAATGCTGCGGAACACCACCAGGCAGATCACGATGATCATGGCATAGACGGTGCCCAGCATCGGGATCTGCGCCGCCTCCACCACCTCGTTGGTGGCGCCGATCACGCCCGCCGTCCCCGCCGCCAGCGACAGCTTGATCGGCGACGTGGTCGGCGTCTGCTTGAAGTCCTTGACCGTCTGCAGGATGCGCTCGATCGTGCCGGCCTTGTGGTCGGTCAGGAAGATGATCAGCGGCATCACGCTGCAATCGTCGTTGTCGAGGCCAGTGGAAACCTCGAACACCGAGCCGTCGCGGCCGAGCACGCGCTTGTCGTGCGGCAGGTAGTCGAATTTCGGATTGCCTTCGTTGAACAGCACGTTGGCGCCGCGCATCAGGTGGCCCATGAACAACGTACTGCGAACACCGGGCACGCCCTGCAGCCGGTAGTCGAGCTGATCGATGCGCTTGACGGTGTCGTAATCGAGGCACGCGTTCGGCGGCCCTTCCGCGATCACCTGCAGGATATCGGTGCTGACCGTGTAGTTGTTCTGGAAGAACGCGGCATCGACATTGTAGCGGCTTTCGGGCCGCAATTCCGGCACGCCGATATGCACGTCGCCGACCACCGGCTGGCCGAAAATCACGGCAGCGGCCACCGCCGCGCCGAACGTGCCGAACGTGATCATCAGCGCGTAGCGCGGCGCGATCAGCACGGCCAGCGCGTGCCACATGCCGTCGAACCGCTGCGCCCCGCGCCGCGCCGATTCCACTTTCGCCACCGAAATATGCGCGAAGCTCGCCAGCACCGGCAACACGCACAGGTTCGTCGCCATCAGCATCGCAATGCCGATCGCCGCCGTCAGCGCCAGCTCGCGGATCACCGGCACCGGAATGGTCGTGACGGTCACGAAGGTCAGCACCGCAAGCATCAGCGCCACCGTCCCCGGCTCCAGCAGGCGCTCGAAACTCAGGCGGGCGGATTCTTCCGCGCTATGCCCCTCGCCGACCAGCCGCACATTGGACAGCGCGATCTGCACCCCGTGGCTCACGCCGATCGCCAGGATCAGGAACGGGATCAGCACCGAAATCGGGTCGATGCCGTAGCCGAGGATGGTGATGATGCCGAGCTGCCAGACAACGGCGATCACCGAGCAGGTCAGCGTGGCCGCGGTCAGGTACGCCGAACGCGATACCAAGTATAGCAGGAACGCCGCGACCGCGAGCGAGATGCCGAAGAACATCACGATCACCTGTGCGCCGTGCGTGATGTCGCCCACCGCCTGGGCAAAGCCCAGCACGTGCACTTCGGTATCCGCGTTGTTGAATTTGGCGCGGATATTCTTGTCGAGCAGGTCGGCGAACGCCGCGTAATCCAGCTTGGCGCCGGTATGTGGGTCGAAATCGTTCAGATGCGCGCTAACCACCGCGCTCCTGTAATTGTTCGCCACCAGCCGCCCGAGAATCCCGGCCTTGACGATATTGGTCTTGACTAGGCCAAATCCCGTCGCGTCCGGCTTGAACGTATTCGGGATGACCGGCCCGCCGTTGAAACCGCCCTCCACCACCTCGGCAAACCGCGTGTCCGGCGTGTAAAGGCTGGAAACATGCGTGCGATCGACGCCCGGCAGGAAAAACACCTCGTCGGTGATGCGGCGCAGCGCATCGAAGAATTTCGGCTGGAAGATATCGCCGTGCTTGCTCTCCAGCGCCACCAGCAGCAGGTTGCCGCCGCCGAATTTCTGTTGTGTGCGTTTATACGTTTCGATATATTCATTGCCGATCGGCAGCAATTTGTCGAAGCCGGCGTCCGGCCGCACTTTTACCGCAAAACTGCCTAGCGCCAGCGTGATCAGCGCGAAAACCACCAGCACCTTGCGGCGGTGGCCGAACAGGATCGCGTCGAGAATCCGGATCATTGGCCAACTCCCGCGGCGGCGCCCGCCATGTCCACCACGTGCACGCCGTCCGCGCCCACCACGATCAGCTTGCCGTCATGGCCCTCGACCACGGCCGACAGCGTCTTTTCGCTGACCTGCGGCAAGCTGGTCACCTTCCCGTTCGCCGGATCCAGCAGATGGATCGATCCGTTGGAGCCGACCAGCGCCATTTTTCCGTCCGCAAGGTTGGCCGCACCGAAAATCGAAGCCTGCGTGCCGAGATCGATACGCGTCCATTTGGGCGCGCCCGCCGGCGCCTTGAACGCACTGCCGCGCAGCCCGAAACTGTAGAAGGCGCCGTCCGCGCCGACCAGGCAGGCGAACTGGCTGCCGTCATAATCCATTTTCATCGGCGTCCAGGCACCAGCGTAGCGTATGAACGCGTGCCCCGACTCCCCGGTGACCAGCACATCGTTGCCGCGCGCCACGGCGCAGTTCAGATGGTAGTCGTCGTCGAGATTGTCGATCTTGCCTTCCTTCCAGGTGGCGCCGTCCTCGGTTTCCAGGATCAGGTCGTAGGCGCCGCTGGTGAACAGGTGGTTCGGCGCGATGCTGACGATCGTGAACAGCGTCTGATCCGCGTTCGCCGTCATATGCTGCTGCGTCCAGGTCTCGCCC
>JAATGE010000560.1 GCA_015654825.1 Rhodospirillales bacterium | reverse complement strand
AGCAGCTTGATGCGGTAGCCTAACTCCTTAGCAAAAGCGATATCGAGTGCCGATACCTGCCGAATTCCCTCGACGTACACTGAATCGAAATCCACCGCGCGCCCGAACGCCAGTGCCGCCAGGATCGCCAGCTTGTGCGCCGCATCGACGCCATCGATGTCGAACGACGGATCCGCCTCCGCGTAACCCAGTTTTTGCGCATCGGCCAGCACATCGGCGAATTCCCGGCCACGCTCCCGCATGTTGGTCAATATGAAGTTGCAAGTGCCGTTCAGAATGCCGGCGATGCGACGAATGCGATTGGCCGCCAGCCCCTCGCGTAACGTCTTGATGATCGGAATGCCGCCGGCCACTGCCGCCTCGAACCCCAACGACGCGCCCGAAGCCTCGGCCGCCATCGCCAAGGCGACGCCATGCCGCGCCAACAGCGCCTTGTTCGCCGTCACTACCGGCCGCCCCGCCTCCAGCGCCGCGAACACCAGCGCACGCGCCGGGTCCTCGCTGCCGCCGATCAGCTCAACCACCACATCCACGCCCGGGTCCCTGGCGAGCCCAACGGGGTCGTCGTACCAGCGCAGCCCCTCAAGCTTCACACCGCGGTCCCGCCCGCGATCGCGCGCACAAACCGCGGTAACCGCGATCGCCCGTCCGGCATGCGCCGCAACGATCTCCGCATTGTCACGCAGCACCCGCAACACGCCGCCGCCAACCGTTCCCAATCCCGCAACACCAACGGAAAGCGGACGCGTCACTGCGCCACCGCCAGGCTGGGCTCCGCCAGATTGCTGTCGGCGTGCAGAAAAGCGCGGATATTGCGGATCGCCTGCCGCAGCCGGTGCGTGTTCTCGACCAGGCCGATCCGCACATGCGTGTCGCCGAACTCGCCGAACCCCAGCCCCGGCGCCACCGCCACCTGCGCCCGCTGCAGCAGCAATTTCGAAAATTCCACGCTGCCCAGATGCGCAAAGCGCGGCGGGATCGGCGCCCAGGCGAACATCGATCCTTCCGGCGACGGCACATCCCATCCCGCCTGCGCCAGGCCGCGTATCAGCACATCGCGACGGTCCTTGTACAGCGCACGCATTTCGGCCACGCACTCCTGCGGCCCGTTCAGCGCCGCCACCGCCGCTACCTGAATCGGCGTGAAAGCGCCATAGTCCAGATACGATTTGACCCGCCCCAGCGCCTCCACCAGCCGCTGGTTGCCGGCGGCAAACCCGATGCGCCAGCCCGGCATCGAATAGGTCTTCGACATGCTGGTGAATTCCACCGCGATGTCCTTCGCCCCCGCCACCTGCAGAATGCTCGGTGGCACGCGCTCGCCGAAATAGATTTCCGCATACGCCAGATCCGACAACACCCAGATCTCATTGCGCTTGGCGAACGCCACGATCTCCCGGTAGAAATCCAGGTCCGCCAGCCATGCCGTCGGATTGCTCGGAAAATTCACGATCAGCGCCGTCGGCTTCGGCACCGAATGCCGCACCGCGCGATCCAGCGCGGAAAGCATTTCTTCATCCGGCTTGGCCGGCACACTGCGCACAGAAGCGCCGGCAATAATAAATCCGAACTGGTGGATCGGATATGATGGATTCGGAACCAGAATGGTATCGCCGGGGCTGGTAATGGCCGAAGCCAAATTCGCCAGCCCCTCCTTCGAACCCAGTGTCGCAATCACCTCCGTCTCCGGATCGAGCGCGACATCGAACCGGCGCCGATAATAACCCGCCAGCGCGCGGCGCAGGCCGACGATGCCCTTGCTGGTCGAATAACGGTGCGTGCGCGGATCCTGCACCGTCTCCACCAGCTTGGCGACAATGTGCGGCGGCGTCGGGCTGTCCGGATTGCCCATGCCGAGATCGATAATGTCCTGCCCCTCGGCCCGCGCCCTGGCCTTGGCCGCGTTCACCTCGGCAAAAACATACGGCGGCAATCGGCGAATGCGGTGGAACTCTTCGGTCATGGCAGTCTCATACAGTGGGCGCTCGGGCGTCGTGGCGAAGAAGGCCAGGGGCTCTGCCCCTGGACCAAGCTGGGGACAAGTCCCCAGACCCCGCTAATTTTGTCGGAGGACAAGGAGGGGGCAACGAGTCCTTACCCACGCACTCGCTGCCCCCTCCTTGTCCTCCGACTGAATCAAACAGGTTCTAAGGACTTGTCCTTAGCGGGGGTCCAGGGGGCAGAGCCCCCTGGCCTTTCTTGCCAGCGACATCCGAGTCCCCCTGTATCAGACGCAACGACGCGTCGCGACCGAAGGCGGTGGCGCTGAGGCGCATGCTGTCTTGCGGCACGTGCAGGGCGGCGAGGCCGGCGGCGATGGCCTGCGCCCGCTTCAGCCCAAGCGCCAACGCGGCTGCCTGGGCGCCGGGGCTATCCGCCTGGGTTTCCCCGTGCCCTTCGATTTCGATCTGACCATGGCCACGGCGCCCCGCGACATCCTTCAGCGTCTCGCCTTGCGAGTGATCGAGTGTCGCGTCGCCGGGCGCGAACAGCACGGTGCTCCCGGCGAGTTTTGGCGGCGCGTGGGTCGGCAGCGGCGGCGGCTTGGTCGGCTCCGGCTGCGCCGGCACGCCTTCGAAGCTGGCCGGCGATGGTGGCGTGTCGGGTATCGGCGGCAGGTCGGCGCCGCCGAACGGCTCCCCCGCCAGTGTAATCTTGGTGCCCAGTGCCGGTCCGGCCGCGGACAAGGCCGCTTCCCCGGCCGGCGCCGGTTTCGGCGGCGGCGCATCGGCCCCCGGCAGCGAGGCATTCGCGGTGTCTTCCGGCGGGGTCGCGCTTGGCTTGGGCGGTGCCGGTGCGGGCGGCGGCACAAACACGATCGGCGAGTGCGCCGCCAGCCGCTCGGTATCGTCGCGCTGCTCGGTCAGCCGCGTCTGCACGGTTTCGCGAAAGCTGGCGCTCGGCACCTCGGGCTTTTTGGGAATCGTGCCCAGGTAAGGATACGGCAGATCGGCGCCGGGCGGCGGCGGCCGGCTCGCCGCGATCGTGCCGCCCTGCAACCCGTGCCACCACTCCACCGGCCCGCCGCCCTGCCCCCCGCCGCACGCGCCAAGTGCCAGGCAACCGAGCAACGCGGCTGGTGCACGCCACCCACGGGCCCGCCCGGCTTGAACCCCTGCAAGCCCGTCACTACCCTGCCGACCACAAGAAACCATCAACCGCCGCGCGCCCCAGCCGTTCTTCCCTGCTCTACCTGGGTGCGCGCCGCGCGGAAAGGACGTCCAAACCCCATGGCCGACTCGCAAGGCGTTGAGCCCGACTTCAAGCTGCCTGACCCCGAGGAGCTCAGCCGATCGATGGCGGGCATCGCCGAGCGCAGCCAGCACCTGGTGGGCGAGTGGCTGAAACGCCAGGGCCGCGAGGTGCCCAGCGCCGATCCGCTGAACATCGGCAGTGCATTCCTGGAAATGACCGCGCGGCTGATGGCCCACCCGGCGCGCCTGGTCTCGGCGCACATGGGTTTTTGGCAGGATTATCTGACGCTGTGGCAGAACACCACGCGGCGCATCATGGGCATGGAAAGCACCCCGGTCATCCAGCCCGACGCGAAGGACAAGCGTTTTCGCGATGCCGCCTGGCAGCAGAGCGAGATTTTCGATTTCATCAAGCAAAGCTACCTGCTGTCCGCGCGCTATGTGCAGGATGTGGTCAAGCAGGTCGACGGCATGGAACCGAAGACGGCGCGCAAGGTGGATTTCTATTCGCGCCAGTTCGTCGACGCGATGAGCCCCAGCAATTTCCTGCTGACCAACCCGGAAGTGTTGCGCAAGACGGCCGAGACCGGCGGCGAAAATCTGCTGCGCGGCCTGAACAATCTGCTCGGCGACCTGGAACGCGGCCGCGGCCGCCTGTCGATCAAGATGACCGACCCGAAGGCGTTCGAGCTCGGCCAGAACATCGCTGTCTCGCCGGGCAAGGTCGTGTATCAAAACGAGCTGATGCAGCTGATCCAGTACACCCCGTCAACCGAAACGGTGCTGAAGCGGCCGTTGCTGATCCTGCCGCCCTGGATCAACAAGTTCTACATCCTCGATCTGCGGCCCAACAACTCCTTCGTGCGTTACGCCGTCAGCCAGGGCCACACCGTATTCATGGTGAGCTGGGTGAACCCGGACGAGCACCTCGCCGAGGCCGGGTTCGAGGATTACATGAAGCTCGGCGTTTTCGCGGCGCTCGACGCCATCAAGACGGCGACCGGCGAGAGCGACGTCAACGCGATCGGCTACTGCCTCGGCGGCACGCTGCTCGGTACCACGCTCGCCTGGATGGCCCGAAAAAGCGATGATCGGATCAAATCCGCCACGTTCTTCGTCTCAATGCTGGATTTCCAGGAAGCCGGCGAGCTCGGCGT
>JAATGE010000451.1 GCA_015654825.1 Rhodospirillales bacterium | reverse complement strand
GGCCTCAGGCCCCAGCGGGTCCAGGGCAGAGCCCTGGCCTTTCTGACCTTATGTTCGCGCCAATGGGGCGGAGCGGCTGGAGCTTTCTCACTGCCACTCCAGAACGCGATACTTCCAGGCGGGCCCGCTCAGTGTGCCGTCAAAACGCAGCAGTACGTTGCGGACGAAGCGGGCACCGCCGGCGCCGTATGCTGTCGCGACCAGGCGCAAAACCACCGGGCCGCGCACATCGGGGGCGTCCACCGTCAGGCCGGCGATTCGTTTTGACTTTTGAATGGCCGCCAGCACGACAGGACTGGCGTATTGCAGCCATGGCCCTTGTTCGAGCGCCAGCGTCAGGTAGGGCAGTGCAGCGTCATAGAGCTGCGGCGTCATGCCGCGAACCATTTTCAGTTCGTCGAGCCGCTCGAATTCCTGGCCCGGCGGGCCCCACATGCGGCCCTCCATGCGGTATTCCGGGGGCACGCTGTCGTCAGCATCGCCGGGCGAGGATTGGCTGCGCCAGTCGCCGATCGCGTTGGCGACGGCGTTGGCGGTTGTGTTGTCGGCGCCCAACACAGCGAACAGACCGGCAAGAAGGCCGGGCGGCACCTGGTTTATGTCCAGCTTGCCACGCTCCTCAAGGACGTCGACATGTACGATAGTGCCGGATTCACGCAGATCGTATGACGCGGCGCCAGGCTGCCACATGTCGCCGCCGCCATCGAGCATGTGCCATATCGTTTCGTAGACAGCACCGTCCGCCGCGGCCTGCAATTGTACTGAGACCCGCAACGCGGCCGCCATCTGCATTTCCGCCCGGCCCGCCGCGGTCACCTGCGCCGTCAATAGCGCCAGCAGCACCATCGTCCACAACACGATCAGCAGCGCAAACCCCTGATCCCGACGGTGCGCAGCGCGACGCCGCATCAAAAGCTCCCGTTCGAATCTATCATCGTGGCGACCTGGATCACCGGCCACGCGTGATGTTCGTTTTGCATGACGACGTTGATCTGTACCAGACCGGGCAGCGAGGCGTCGTTCCACCTTGACATCCACTTGCCGCCGTCGGCGGCATTCTGACGATAGCGCATGTCGAGGTGGTCGACGCCTTCCGCCAGCACGATCTGCTCCGCCGGTGGGACGGTCTTAAGCGCGATCGCGTTGGGATGCGGCTGCCACCGCAACAGCAAACGGTGCTCGGCGTCCACACCCACCGCGACCTGCGCGCGGCGCACCGGATTGGTCGCAGGCTGGTCGGGCAAACGGGTCACGACCTGGAAGCGATGCTCCTCGCCGACGAACTCATCCTTGTCGTCGGCCGCGAGCGGTGCCGCCGCCTCGGTGATGAGGAGGCGCAGCACGCGATCCACGCGTTCGAGCTGTGCCACGCGCGCCGCCTCGCGGCTTTGCGCGTTCCAGGCATAGATGCCGAAATGCGCGGCCTGCGCCAGGCCGGCCAGGACGAAGCCCAGCACAACCACGGCGACGATCATTTCCATCAGCGTGAAGCCGTCGTCGCGCCTCATCCGCCCTCCGCCGTCCGCAGATCGATACGGTGGGTTCCGATTGCGACCTGGTGCGTGCGGCCGCTTTCGGTCCAGCTCTCGGTCACCGTGACGTCATACAGCACCGCGGACGTTTCGCGGGTGTCGTTGGCGCGGTCGCTGTCGGACAGGTTCATTTCGCGCGAGGCGATCGGGCGGATGCGCAGGTGCCACTCGAAGCCGTCGCCGTCGGCGCCGCTGGTTTCCTGCTGCGCTATCGCGTCGCCGTGACCGATCGCCGCCAGGTGCGATTGCGCCAGGGAGAGCGCCTCTACGGTCTTTGCCGCCGAGCCGGTCGCGAGCAGGCCGCCGGAGGCACCCTCATACAACACGCCGACCGCGAGGGCCGAAATCGCGAACGCCACGATGACCTCGAGGAGCGTGAAGCCGGCATCGGTGCTAGGGCGCATTGGCCACCTGCACGCGACCGGTCAGCCATTCCACGTCTATGCGCACCCGGCGCGACCCGCTGCCGAGCAGGATAGCGCCGCCGCTGGCGCTGCCGTCGGGCGCAAAGCTGATGATGCGCACATCGCCTGGGCCCTTCTGCGCGGGCGGCAGGACTTCGACCTCCATGGCCCGCTGCATGGCGTGGGCTGGCCCGAGATCGGCGGCAAAGCTGCGGCGCACCGGGTCGATGGCAACGTTTACAATCTGGCTGCGCTCGATCGCCTGGGCACGGGCTTCGCGCAGGGTTTGGGCGAGCAGGCCTGCCGCGGCGCGGGTTTGCAGGCCGCGGCTGGTGACGGGGCCGCGCGTGACCACGATGCCGATGACGGCGCCCATGATGGCGAGCACCACGAGGATTTCGATGAGGGTAAAGCCGTGATCCCGACCGCGCATGCGGCGCACAACACGCCGGGGGCGCGCGCCGGGCAAGTTAAATGGCTGTTGGGCATTGCTGCCAACGGCCGTCCATGTTGGCGTTTACCCGAGCGGAGTGGGCGCTAAGTTAAGGTCAGAAAGGCCAGGGCTCTGCCCTGGACCCGTCACGCCGG
>JAATGE010000241.1 GCA_015654825.1 Rhodospirillales bacterium | reverse complement strand
GTGCGGCCGCGGGCGCCGCCGAAGGCGCTGCCTTGCCACACGCGCCCGGTGACCAACTGGAACGGCCGGGTTGAGATCTCCTGGCCCGACGCGGCCACGCCGATGATCGTCGACTTGCCCCAGCCACGATGCGCGCACTCCAGCGCCTGGCGCATCAGAGTGGTGTTGCCGACGCACTCAAAACTGTGGTCGGCGCCGCCGCCGGTCAGCTCCACCAGGTGCGCCACCAGGTCGCCGGAAATCTCCTTCGGATTGACGAAGTGCGTCATGCCGAATTTTTCCGCCAGTTCCTTGCGCCGCGGATTGATGTCCACGCCGATGATCATGTCGGCGCCGGCAATGCGCGCGCCCTGGATGACGTTCAGGCCGATGCCGCCCATGCCGAACACGACGACGTTGTCGCCCGGCTTGACGCCCGCGGTGAAAATCACCGCGCCGACGCCGGTGGTAACGCCGCAGCCGACGTAACAGATCTTTTCGAACGGCGCGTCTTCGCGCACTTTCGCGACGGCGATTTCCGGCAGCACGGTGAAATTCGCGAACGTGCTGCAGCCCATGTAGTGCGCGATCGGCTTGCCGTTCTTCGAAAACCGGCTGGTGCCGTCAGGCATCAGGCCTTTGCCCTGGGTGGCGCGGATCTGCGTGCACAGATTGGTTTTGCGGCTCAGGCAGCTTTTGCACTGCCGGCATTCCGGCGTGTACAGCGGAATGACGTGATCGCCCTTCTTCACGCTCTTCACGTCGGGGCCAACATCAACCACGATGCCGGCGCCTTCATGGCCGAGGATACACGGAAAAATTCCTTCCGAATCCATGCCGGACAAAGTGTATTTGTCGGTATGGCAAATGCCGGTGGCCTTGATTTCCACCAGCACCTCGCCGGATTTCGGCCCCTCCAGCTGCACTGTTTCAATGCTGAGTGGTTTGCCGGCCTCCCAGGCCACCGCGGCACGTACATCCATGGTCCGCCCTCCCTTTCCTTGTTGAACGATCGTTAACGGTCAGTCCGCCACCTGGCGCAGCCAGTCGGGCAGATTGTAGAAGTTGCTTACGCGCGCAATGCGGCCGTCGCGCACCGCGAAAAATGCGCCCGCCGGCAGCACGTAGGTCTGCCCATGCGCCGGGGGCAAGCCTTCCTCGGCACGCAGGTAGGTGCCGTGCACGGTAAACTCCGCCGCGGCGCGCGTGCCGTCCGGCGTTGCCATCACCACGATATCCGCCAGCTGCTCGCGATACGCGCCGTTCATGCGCGCCATGAAAGCGCGGAACGCGTCAATGCCAACCTCGCGGTCGCCCTGGTTGATGTCGTGGATCACGTCATCGGTCAGCAGCGCCAGCATGCCCTCCGCATCGGCCCGGTTGAAGGCGTCGTAGTAGGCGGAGATCAGGTCGAGGGTGGTCATGGTGCGGAGGGGCCCTGCGGCAACAGATAAGGACAAGTAAGGCCAGGGCTCTGCCCTGGACCCGCTGGGGCCTGAGGCCCCAGACCCCCGTTCATTGGGGGGAACGGCGAAGCCTGAAAATTCATGTAACTAACGAGCTTCGCCGGAACCCCACGAACCAGCCGCGCAGCGCTATCGGGGGTCTGGGGCCTCAGGCCCCAGTGGGGTCCTAGGGGCAGAGCCCCTAGCCTTCTGCCAACTTCCATCACCCAGCCTCCAGCACAACGGTCCCGCACGCCCCTACCGACGCCGGCCAGTCGCGGAAATTGCGGACAGCGCCGTCGGCGCGGACCGCGGCCAGCAGATCGGGATCGAGGTCGGCGAACACCAGCCCTGCCTCGTCCAGCACGCCGCGGGCCAGCACGCCGTCGGCGGGGAAGCCGCGATCGACAGGGCCGTAGACCGCAGCATAGCCGTGGTTCTCGTCCACCGAGGCCAGGCTCGGCGCCAATCCGACCGTCGGCGCGATCGCCACGAACAGCTGGTTCTCCAGCGCGCGGGCGCGGGCCGACAGGCGCACACGGTTGAAGCCGTGCAGGCTGTCGGTGCAGCTCGGTGCCAGGATCAGCCAGGCGCCGGCTTCGGCCTGGGCGTGGACCAGGGACGGGAATTCGACGTCGTAGCAGATGGCGATGCCGACGGGGCCCCAGTCGGTGGCGAACACGCGCGGCGCGGCGCCTGGGCGGACGCCCCAGCTTTCCGCCTCGAACCGCGTCATGACGCTCTTTTTCTGGCTCGCCACGTGGCCCTGAGGGTCGATCAGCGGCGCGCGGTTGACCACGCGGCCGCCGACATCCCATGGCAGCGTGCCCGGCAGCAGCCAGGTTTTGTGGCGCTGCGCGGCGTCGCGAAAGCCGGCCAGCAGCGTGGGGGCGGCCTGCGATACCGAGGCGAGCTCGGCCGCGGGGGTGCCGGCGCCGGGAAAGCAGGCGGCGACCTCCATGCTGGCGTATTCCGGGAGCACGACGAGCTGGCCGCCGCCGGCGACGGCGTCGCCGAGGATTGCGTCCAGCTTGGACCAGAACTGTTCCAGACGCGTGGGCGCTGTGATGGGATATTGCGCGAGCGCGAGCCGCAGCGTGGTCACGGCAGTGGGTCCCCGCGCAGGCTCTTCATCCAGAACACCAGGGGCTTTTCGGTTTCCTCGGTTTCGCCGAGGTCTTTCCAGCTCATGCGGCAGACCAGGTCGGGGCGTTTGCGGTAGCCGCGGTGGGTCCAGAAGGCATCGAGGCCGGTGGCGCCGGGTGGGCGCAGCGGATGGTTTTCCGGGCGTTCGACGGCGCAGAACGTGGCGAAGCGTGCGCGGCCGAGGGCGTTGGCGCGTGCCTCGCGCAACTGGAAGAAGCGGACGCCGATGCCGCGGCCGCGGTACAGGTCGAGCAGCACGGACTCGCCGAAATAGAAGAAATCAGCGGGATCGAGGCCGGCGGCGAGGAACGGGGCGCGCACGGCCTCGCTGGCTTCGGGCATCGGCAGGCAGGTGCTGGCGCCGATGGCGGCACCGCCGTCGCGGGCGACCGCGACGCCGGCGCCCGGGGCCTTCACGTAGGTGCGCAGGTATTGGGCTTCGTAGGCTTCGGAACCGTCATAGAGGTAGGGCCAGGCGCGGAAGACCGAGACGCGCAGCCGTGCCAGGTCCGGCAGCAGGGGTGCCAGCGCGACGCCGTGCTCCATCGCCACCGTCACACCGCCTGCACCCATACCGCCTCCGTCCCGCGCTACCTACGTGGAAGCGGGGAACGGAGGAATTACGCCTTTAGTATGGGGCTGCCCTCAGTAGGGGGGAGCAGCGGGCGGGGCGGAGTAGCCCGGGGGCGCATAGCCTGGCGCGTAGGCTGGGGGCGGCGCGTAGTACGGCGGCGCATAATAGTACGGGTAGGGGTAGGGCTGGGCGTAGGCACCGGCGACCGCGGAGCCGATCGCGACACCCGCGAGGGCGCCGCCGACGATCGCGGGGCCCCAGCCCCAGCCGCCGTTGCGC
>JAATGE010000501.1 GCA_015654825.1 Rhodospirillales bacterium | reverse complement strand
GCGGCGCACGCCATGGCGGCAGCCGCCATACAAATTGAAATTGCACTCTGGTACGAAATTGCACTCTGGTATCGCAAGAACCGTGTCATATCCTGTCATCCTTATTGCAGAGCAGCCGGGGGCAGCGGCGGGAGGCGGGGCCGGCTGCGCCTCATGGCGTCACGACATACACCGTGCCCAGCCCATAGCGGTCGTTACCGCTGGTGGTGCCCCCGCCCAGCGTGGTGCCGTACAGGCTGCCTGCGCCGCTGAGCGCCAGCGGGCCGGTCGGCTGTGCGCCGATATTCGGTATGGACAGGCCGTTGACCTGATTGTTCGTAAAGTAATTTAGCGGGGTTTCCTGTAACGTTGCCGTATTGACACCGTACAGGACGCCGAACGCCCACCCGCCGGCCGCCACGCCATAGACCATGCCGTCATGGCCGAGCACCACGCCGCCGTACGGATTTGTCCCGTCGCCGCAATCGCCCGTTGCGCAGAATCCGTACAGCAGGCTTTCCGTCCCGTCGCTGGTGATTTTGAAAATGCTGCCCGAGCCGGGACCAAATCCACCGATATTGTACACGCCGGCGGTCGTGGTGCCGTACAGCGTGCCTTCCTTGTCACGCACGAGGGCGCCATAGGGCATCGCGCCGTCATGCTCGCCGCCGGTGAAACTGTGCAGTACTGTTTCGGTTCCGTCCGGCGCTACCCTGAACACCGCGCCAAGGCCGGCGGTTCCGCCGCCGGAGGTCACGCCATAGAGATTGCCGGCATCGTCCAGCACGGGCGCGCCCACCGGGGTATCGCCATCCATCGTGCCGTGGAAACTGTACAGCACTTTTTCGGTCCCGGCCGCATTCAGCTGAAACACGGTGCCCGCACCATAGGCGCCGCCATAGGCGGTGGTACCGTACAGATTGCCCGCCGCATCAAGCACCACGCCGGCGGCGGGGAACTTGCCGTCATTGCCCCCGCCGAAGCTGTACAGCACCTTCAGCGTGCCATGGTTCAGGCTGAACACCACGCCGAAACCGTTCGCGCCGCCGGCATAGGCGGTGCCATACAGCACACCGTGAGCATCCTTCACCAGCGTGGCAAAGGGAAATTTGCCGTCGCTGCCTATGAAATGATGCAGCACCCGGTAGGCGCCGGTGGCACTCACCTTGAACAGGGTGCCGAAATTGTCCTTGCCGCCGCCCGCGGTGGTGCCGAACACATTTCCGGCACTATCCAGCACAACGCCGGCATTGGGGAACTGCCCATCCTGGCCGCCGGCAAAGGAATGCAGTGTCAGCGTGGTTTCGGCGAGTGCCGCCGGCGCAAGCCATGCCAGCGCCAGCACCGCCAGTGCGGCTGTGCCGCCGCAATGTGCCAGCCTTCCGTGCAGTGATGTTGTTTCCATGATCGCTTGCCCTCTGCCCGAATCCGCCGCCGCGCGGCCATGTGATGCGCGCCGCGCCGCGCTGGTGGAATTGCCGCCGCTCATGGCGTCACCTGATAAATCGTGCCGGATCCGGCAAGACCGTTGAAGGGCAGCGGCCCGCCGACGCGCGTGGCGCCGAACAACTGGCCGTTCGCCGCGCGCACCAGGCCGTTGGGCGCGCCGCCGTCACCAAGGCCGGTGAACTGATGCAGTACCGTTTCCTTTCCGGCCGGGCTGATTTCGAACACAACGCCACAGCCGAGCGTGCTGATGCCGGCATTGTCGGCGCAGCCGGAAAAATTCAACGACTGGCCGCCATAGGCGGCGGTGCCGAACAGATTGCCCGCGCCATCGATGGCCATGGCGCCGGTGGGGCCGGCGCCGTCCGCTCCGCCCTTGAAGCTGTACAGCACGCTGAAATTGCCGCCGGCATCGATCTTGTAGATCACCCCTGAACTGCCGGCGCCGCCAAGATAGGCCGAACCGTAAAGATTACCGCTTCCATCCAGCACCACGCCGCCCGGCTGGCCGCCGTCCGTACCGAGGGCGAACGAATGCAGCACCGTCAAGAGTCCGGCGGGCGAGATCCGGAATGTCACGCCGTAGCCGGTGCCGCCGGTCGCGTCGCTGCCGTACACATTGCCCGCGCTGTCCACCGCCAGCTGCCCGGTGGGAAAGCTGCCGTCGGCGCCGTTGGTGAAGCGATGCAGCAGGTGATATTTTCCCGCAGCGCTCAAGCTGAATATGGTGCCGCATCCGTAGCGGTCATTGCACCCTTCACTGCCGCCGAAGGCCGTTGCGCCATAGATGTTGCCCGACGGATCCAGGGTCAGGGACTGCGGCACAGCGCCATCTATGCTGCCGCCGACAAAAGCATGCAGACGTGTAACAACAACGCTGCCTGCGGCGATCTTGAAAAGCTCGCCGCAACCGCCGCTGATGCAGCCATTCGGCCCGCCATAGGCGGCGCCGAACAAATTGCCGGCCGCATCGGCGGCAACCGCAACCGGGTTGTTGCCGTCCGGCGCGCCCTTGAACGCGTGCAGCGTGGTCAGGCTACCTGAGGCAGTCATGGTGAATGCGGTGCCGAAGGTGGTTTGCGCGTTCTTGTCAGTCAGGCCGCCGTACTTGCCCACGCCCAACAGGGTGCCCTGCGGACCGAGCGCAATCTGCGGCATGCTGCCATCCTGCGCTCCGGTGAAGGCGTACAGCACTGTGAAGGGTTTGGCCTGTGCCGGTGCGGCGCAAGCCAGCGCGACGCCGAGCAGTGCAGCGGCCGGCATGGCTGATGCCGCCCGTCCTGCCATCGATTCGATCATGATCCGTGAATTCCCTTTTACACGTGGCCGATTAGTTGGATTGCACCATGCCGGGACCATGCTCAGCGCGGCCGCGCGCTGACAGGGCTCAATTTATACACCGTGCCGCCCTTCATCGCCCCGCCGCTCTGGGTGGTGCCGTACAGATTGCCCGCCTTGTCGCGCGCCAGCGTGCCGCCGCCCGGCGCTGCGCCGTCGCCGGACGCAGGGGTGAACCGGTGCAGCACCGTCATGGTACCGGGCGCGCGGCGGCCGCCCGGATCGTACGAAAATACCGTTCCGGGATCATTGGGTTTCCCGTTGCCGCTGGTGGTGCCGTAAAATATGCCGTGGTACAGTAGCATGCCGGCCAGCGGCGTATCGCCTTGCGCGCCGCCTGGGAAATTGTACAGGTCGCCGCAAGCATCGGCGGAGGTGATTTCGTACAGGCTGCCGCAGCCGGCGCCGCCGCAGCCGGTGCCGCCGCCGGTTTGCAGGCTGCCGAACAGATCGCCCCGCCCATCCAGCGTGACTGCGCCCACCGCGGAATAGGGGAAGCCGCACAGCCATTGTTCGTCGCCATTCGGTTGTACCACGTAGGCGCCGCCGCCGGTGGCGCCGGGTCCGTGCTCGGCGGCGCCATAAAGATTGCCGGCGGAATCGACAATCAGGCCGGAAGCGGGAGTGGCAACATCGGCACCGAACGTGCCGTTGGGTCCGTTGAAGGAATACAGCACCCTGAATGTGCCGGAAGCCGAATATTCAAACACGGTGCCGCAGCCCTGCGAGCCGAAACACTGATCGCCGGTTGAGCCGCCATGCGTTGCGGCACCGAACACGTTACCGGCGTGGTCGGCCACCAGGCTGCCAAGCGGATACACGCCATCGATCCAGTCGAATGTGTGCAGCACGGCGAGCGTGCCGGTGCTGATGCGTAGTTTATAGATCACCCCCTTCAGCAGCGCGCCGCCCTGGTAGGTAGTGCCGTACAGGTAATCGCCGATTTTTATCGGGCCGCCATAAGGATTGGCACCGTCGGAACTGCCCTTGAAGCTGTAGAGGGTGGTGAATGTTCCGTCCGCGGCGATTTTGAATATCGTGCCGGCGTTGGCGGCGCCGCCCTTCACCGTGGTGCCGTAGAGATTGCCCGCCTTGTCGAGCACGACGGCGCCGTACGGCGTCGATCCGTCGCTACCGCCGAAACTGTGCAGAACCGTTTCGGTGTATGATTGCGCGCGCGCGGGAAGCGGCCCTGCTGCCCCCAGGGCAGCAGCGGCCAGGCAAGCAGCCGCGCTGGGTCCGATGAATTTTCCGTTCGACATAAGCGGCACCTCATTACTTTGGTCACGAAGCCGACGCGCTGCAGATGCGTGCGCGCCGGATTGCGGTCCACAGGTTCGCACCAATCTTGCCGGCGCGAACCTGTGTCAGCCCCTGCGGTCACCAGGGAAGCGCGGGCGGAGCCAACAGCCGCCCGACGCGGCCCTAGTTGGCGGGCGGGCTGAGTTCATAGACGGCGCCATCGCTATTGGTGCCGCCATACAGCGAGGCGCCGAATACGTTGCCGCTGGAATCCGCAAGCGGGGCTGCCCCGTTGGGAAAGAAGGGGTCGTTGAGGCTGGAGTTGAATTGGTACAACACGTTCAGTGTTTTCTTGCCCAGCGAGAAGGTCCATACGTTGCCGCCGTCAGTCGTTTGGGTGCCGCCGGAGACAAGCCCCTCGGTCGTGCCATACAGGGTTCTGCCCTTCAGGCGCAGGTCGCTGATCGGATAGGCGCCGTCGGTGCCGGCAAAATTATGCAGCGCAACATAACGGCCGGCGGCGGTGATTTCGAAAATGCCGCCGCAGCCCCTACCCGTGCCGTCGCAATCCGTACCCCCGAGACCGTAGGTGCCGTAGATATTGCCGTTCTTGTCGATCGCCAGGCCGCCATTCGGGTAGCTTGGCGCCAGGTCGGCATTGGGGAACGTGTAGAGGGTGGTGAATACACCCGCCGGCGTAAGCTTGAAGACCGTGCCGTTGTT
This sequence comes from Rhodospirillales bacterium, assembly GCA_015654825.1. Classification (GTDB taxonomy): domain Bacteria; phylum Pseudomonadota; class Alphaproteobacteria; order Acetobacterales; family Acetobacteraceae; genus CAJCIS01. The sequence continues at coordinate 759 of JAATGE010000501.1, read as the reverse complement.
GGAGTTGCCGCTGTTGGTGACCCCGTACACGTTGCCGGCCTGGTCGAGCGAAAGGTCGCTGGTGGGATCGCCGCCATCGGCGCCGTTGGTGAACGAATACAGGATTTTATAGCCGGCCTTCACGGAGAACTGGAAGATCACGCCGGCGGCGTCGGCGCCGAACTTCTGTGTGGTGCCGTAGAAATTGCCGCTGCCGTCACGCAGCAGCGCGCCGATCGGAAAGCCGCCGGAGGTCTGGGTGAAATTGAAGAGGATGGTCATTTTGCCGGTTTTGATGTTGAACCGGTACAGCGTGCCGTAGAACCCGCTGCTGCCGCCGCTTTCCGTGGTGCCGTATAGAAAATTGCCTTCCAGGATAGGCGTGTTGGGCGGGTTGCCGCCGTCCAGGCCGCCGGTGAAGGAATACAGCACGGTTGTTGTGCCGTCCGGCGCAATCTTGTAGATGTCGCCAAGATTGTTGGCGCCGCCGATCCAGGCCGTGCCATAGGTGTTGCCCAGCTTGTCGCGCACAATGCCGCCATACAGGCGCTCGCCATCGGCGTTGTTGAAGCTGTGCAGTACCGTTTCGGAGTACGGATTGGCCTGCGCCGCGCCGCTGATCAATGCAATCGCCAGCGGCAGGGCCGCCGCAATCACGCGGCCGGTCTTTCCTTTTACATTCGACATGAATTCACCTTGTCCGTTTTTGGTTTAGTCGCGAAGGGCCGCGCCAGTGTGGCGCGATGAAAATTGTCGGTCTGATGTCGCATCGCCCCCCCT
>JAATGE010000369.1 GCA_015654825.1 Rhodospirillales bacterium | reverse complement strand
CTGCTCGGGCTGGAGATCGCGGCGACGCGCAAGCTACGCGAGCTGAGCCACGGCCAGGGGTTCGCGGCGCTGGCGGCAGCGCGATTGCTGGTGCCGGGCAGCGTGGTGCTGGTGGACGAGGCCGGCGAGGGACTGGACGACGCGGCGGCCGAGGCGCTTTGGTGCTGGCTGCGCGCCGACGCCGGCGGCGGCCGCACCCTGGTATTGGCAACCCGCCGCGCCGCGACGGCCATGCAGGCGTCGCACCTGGTGCTGCTGCGCCACGGCACCGTGGTGCAGGCGGGGCCGCCGTGCGCGGTGTATGCGGAACCGCGCGACCGCGTGGCGGCGCTGCTGACGGGGCCGGCGAATATCCTCGAAGGCACGGTGCGGCAAAAGGTGCCGGGCGGATTCGTTTGGGCGGCCGGCGGCGGCCAGTTCCGGCAGGAGGCGCCGCCGGATGCGCCGGTGCCGGCGCTCGCGACGCAGGTGATGCTGTGCCTGCGGCCCGAAGCGCTGCTGGTTACCGAACCGGAAGCAGCGCCGTCCGCGGGCGCGGGGGCGGCGCTGAACCGATTGAGCGGCGTGGTGTGCGAAGGCGCGCCGGATGGCTTGACGGCGGTCGTGGACACTAAACTCGGGCAGCTGCGGGCGCGGCTGCCCGGCCCGCGCGGGCTGTGCGCGGGGCAGGCGGTGGAACTGGCCTGGAGCCCACGCGCTGCGCACTTGCTGATGCCCTGCCTCGCCTAACGGTTGCCGGACTCGGCGGGCACCGGCTAGGGCGGAACAAAGGTAGCGGGGAAAGGGCGTCGCAGCTGGACGTACTGGGTATCATCGCTCGCGCGTTCGCCAAGATCATCGATTCCATCATTCACCTGATGGCGGCGTTGATGGCGATGCTCGAGGCCGGGCTGCGGGCGCCGCTCGAGCACGCGGGCATCAAGGGCTGGCCGCAGACGCTGCTCATCGCGCTGGTGCCGCTGCTGACGCTGATCGCGGCAGTGCGGCTGCTGCACCGTATTATTCGCGCGGTGGTCGCGAGCCTGCTGTTCGCGTTCCTGCTGTATATTCTTTGGCCGGTGGTACTTGATCTCTACATGATGGCGGTTGGCCTGAAGTAGTCCCTGGACGACGTGCCGCGAGTTCGGTGCCTATGCCAATCCAGGAACCAATAGGTCGAGGTCTGGGGACAGAGTCCTATAAGTGCTACGATGAGCGAGAAAGGAAGGCCAGGGCTCTGCCCTGGACCCGCTGGGACCAGTAGGCCCCAGACCCCATTTATTGGGGGGAACGGCGAAGCCCGAAAAATCGCGTCTGGTACAGGCTTCGCCGGGGAGACGATGAAAAGTCACGCAGCGCTCATGGGGTCTGGGGACTTGTCCCCAGCGGGTCCAGGGCAGAGCCCTGGCCTTTACTTATTGTTCTCGAAAAAACACCAGCTTCGGCCCAGGATCGGTCATTGCGTCCGCTGCATCGGCGAAATGTACAACACGATGGGTAACGTGGCGCGGATTAAGGCTGCCGCACGAGATGCAGCCGAGCACGTGCGGTAGCGCGGCGCGCGCGTTCACGCGGCCGGTGCGAAACGTCAGTCCCTTGTAGTAGGCGCGCGCCAGCGGGACCGGCGTGGTTTCGCCGAAATGGATGGCTACACTGGTCAGCGAGCCGTTGGGCGCCGTGCTGCGCACCGCGAAGCCCAGACCGGCGGCGCTGCCCGCCGCTTCTACAACGATATCGAATTGCTCGTTACCGGGTTCGGCCTCGGTGAATGCGGCGGTGTCGGCGCCGAGTGCGGCCGCGCGGGCGCGGCGGCCCGCATCCTCGTCGACGTACAGGACCCTGGCGGCGCCCAGCGCCACGGCGCAGCCGGCGGCGTAGAGGCCGACGCTTTGCGCCAGGCCGCCAACGACCAGCACGGTGGCACCGGGCCGTTCCGCGAGGTACGGCGCGACGCCCCGCCAGCCGTCGGCGATATTGTCGGCGACGCTGGCGGCGGTGAGCGGATCGATGCCGTCGGGCAGCTGCACCAGCATGTGGTCGGCGAACGGCACGTGCATGAGGTCGCTGAGCGCGCCGCCGAATTCGGTCTTGCTGGTGGGCTTCAGGCCGTAGGCGGCGCCGAACGGAAATACCTCGCAGCTGTTGGTCCAGCCGCGCTTGCAGGCGGCGCAACGGCCGCACGAAAGCTGGAACGGCACCACCACACGGTCGCCGGGGCGCACGCCGGCGGCGGGACCGGCATCCGCCACGACGCCGACGGACTCGTGCCCGAAGGCGAACGGTCCCGGATAGCGTACGAAACCGGTGGCGATGTAGAGATCGAGGTCGCAGCGCGCGACGGCCAGCGGCCGCACCAGCGCGTCGGTATCCGCGCGCAGCGCGGGTGCCGGCACATCGTGCCATTCGAGCCGTCCCGGTTCGATAAAAGTCAGCTGCTGCATGGCGCGTTCCAGATCGTTGCACGCGCGGGATTGCGCCGGCGCGGCGCAGATCAGCACGCGGCACGGGGTTCGACAGGCCCTTCGTTCGGCCCTATGGTTGAACGGAATTCACTTGATGGCCCGTCGATGGCGCCGCGCCCCCTGCCCCTGACCGCGCTGGCGACGTTTCGCGAGGCCGCTGCCCGCGGCAGCTTCCGCGGTGCCGCGGTTGCACTCGGCACCACGCCCTCCGCCGTCAGTCACCAGATCCGAAAGCTCGAGGCGGCGCTTGGCGGCCCGCTATTCACGCGCGGTGTGCGCAACGTCGCGCTGACGCAATCCGGGACGGTGCTCGCGGGGCATGTTGCGCGCGCCTTCGCGGCGCTGGAGGCGGCAGTCGAGGAGGCGCGGGAAGCAGGCGCCGAAACGCGGCTGCGGGTCAGTGCGTTGCCGCTGTTCACCAGCGCCTGGCTGATCCCGCGCCTGGCGCGCTTCGAGCGGGCGCATCCGGGCGTGTTCATCGATATCGAAACGACCAACCGGCTGGCCGATCTGGAGCGCGACAACATCGATGTCGCCATCCGCAATGTCGATGCGGTAACGCCGGGCCTGGCGGGGCGCAAGCTGCTGGACCTGCGCGCGGTACCCCTGTGTGCAGCGGCGTTGGCGCCGCTTCTCGATCGGCCGGAAGCGCTCGCGGATGCAACGTTGATCCATGTCTCGGCGCGTCCGGACGCGTGGTCCACGTGGCTCGCCGCCGCGGGGCTAAACGACTTTGTGGTGCGCCGCGGCCTGGCGTTCGACACGGTTCCGGCGGCGTTGCAGGCGGCGGCGCGCGGCCACGGCGTGGCGCTGGGGATCGCGCCGCTGGTGTGGGACGCGCTGCCGGCGGGGCTGGTGGTGCCGTTTGCGCCGCCTGCGATCAGCGCAGGGGCCTATTTCGCGGTATTTCGCCGCGCCGACCGGGCGCGGACACTGGTGCGTGCTTTTGTCGATTG
>JAATGE010000400.1 GCA_015654825.1 Rhodospirillales bacterium | reverse complement strand
TGTCAGCCGGCTACGGCAGAGAATCGACTAGCCGTACCCGACGCCGTTGATTCACACAATGCGCAATGCGGGGTACATGCTTCGGCCGGAGAGTCCCTGATAAAAGCACAGGACAAGGCCAGGGGCTCTGCCCCTGGACCCCGCTGGGGCCTGAGGCCCCAGACCCCCGTTATTGGGGGGAGCCGCCCGCCGCGCAGCGAATACGCAGGCGGGGGCACGCCGTCGGGGGTCCAGGGGGCGGAGCCCCCGGTCGGCGAAGCCAATGATTAGATCAGCGTCATTAAAACTCGCCGCCGTCTACGGCCTGCTGTTTGCCTTCTCGGCGTTCGCGCTTGTCTTCTTCCTGTGGTGGGCCACCACAGGCCTACTCGACGCGCAGGTCGAAGCCGCCATCCGTGCCGACGCCCAGGGCCTGGAAGAACGCTGGGACGAAGGCGGCCTTCCCGCCATGGTACTGACCATCCAGGAGCGCCTCGCCGAAAACGTCGATGACGACGCGATCTATTCCCTCAACGACGCGCTGCTGCGGCGCATCACCGGCAATCTCGAACGCTGGCCGCCCAACGTCACCAAGCCCGGCGTGTTCTACGAACTTCCGGTCACCCGTGCCGGCATGAAATCCCTGGCCGAGGTCTATCGTTACGACCTGCCCGGCGGCATGCGCCTGCTGGTCGGCCGCGACGTAAAAGGTCGTGCGCAGCTCAAACGCCTGCTGCCCGGCACGCTGCTTTACTCCGCCATTCTGGTCGCCGTGCTCGCCCTCGCCGGCGGCATGGTCATGCGAAACCTGTTCCGCCGCATGGTGGCGGACGTCTCTTCCACCGCCGCCGCCATCGCACGCGGCGACCTGGCGCGCCGCGTGCGCCGCTCCGGCCGCGGCGACGAGTTCGATGCCATGGCCGAGGCCATCAACAACATGCTCGAGCGCATCGCCAAGTTGATGGACGGCGTGCGCCAGGTCAGCAACTCGATCGCGCACGATCTGCGCACCCCGATCGCGCGTGCCCGCGCCCGCCTGGAGGACGCCGCCGCCCACGCCCAGGGCGAGGAGGAACTCCGCGCCGCCGTCGAGCGCGCCGTCGTCGACCTCGACGCCGTTACAGCAGTCTTCCAGGCCCTGATGCGCATCGCCGAAATCGAAGCCGGCGCCCGCCGCGCCGCGTTCGCCGAAATCGACCTCGGCCCGCTGCTCGCCGATCTCGCCGAACTCTACAGCGCCGTCGCCGAGGAGCGCGACCTGACCCTGAAACTGTCGGTGCCGGACACGCTCCCCACTCACGGCGATCGCGACCTGGTGCAGCAGGCCGTCGCTAACCTGCTCGACAACGCCATCAAATTCTCCCCCGCTGGCAGCGAGGTGACGCTCTCCGCCGGCCGCACCGACAAGGGCGTGCGCATCACCGTCACTGACCACGGTCCCGGCATACCGCCCGCCGACCTGGCGCGCGCCACCGAGCGTTTCTTTCGCGGCGAGGTCGCCCGCAGCACCCCCGGTTCCGGCCTCGGCCTGGCCCTCGTGCAGGCGGTAGCCACCCTGCATTACGGCGCGCTGGTGCTCGAAGACGCCGCCCCCGGATTGCGCGCGACCCTGACCCTGCAGGCGCCGGCGCCGCGGATGGACGCGCCTTCATCCATGCCTCACGACACAGACATCGCCGCGGTGGCATAAGCCCGCACACCCATGATTCGCCGCACGATCTCCCTGCTGCTCACCATGGCATCGCCGCTCCTGGCCTTGCCCTGGGCTGCCGCGCGCGCGCAGGAACGGCCCATGGTGGTGCTGACCGACACGCTGGACTATTGCGAACAGTTGCAGCACCGCACGCTGCAATGGCCGGTAATGCCGCCCGATGTGAAATACCTGGTCCGCGAGGGTCGCCAGATGTGCGACCACGGCGAAATCCGCGGCGGCATCAACCGGTTGCGCCGTGCTTTGCGGATTCTCAATCACCATACTCCGGCGCCTTAGGCAGGGTAGGAAGGCCAGGGCTCTGCCCTGGACCCGCTGGGGACAAGTCCCCAGACCCCATTAGCGCTGCGCGGCTCTGGGCTTCGCCGTTCCCCGCAATGACTTGGGCGGCAGGCCGCTGGCCCTTCTTCCTTCTGGCGCTCCGCGGCAGCATGCCGCTAACCTTCGGCCAGGGGGGGCGTCCGATTGAACAAGATTGTCCTGGCCGCCTACGGGCCGCCCCAGGACCTCTCGTCATTGCGAGCCGCCGTCGCGGCGTGGCAATCCGGACGCGTGCGTCCAAACCCCAATGCCCGATTTCTGAAGGACGACTTCTGAAGGACGACAAGAATGCAGGACATAAAAGAAACCTTCGAACGTCTGGCCAAGCCCCGCCACACTACCGCACAGCAGCGCGCGGAACGCATCGCGGCGCTCATGAAAGCCTTGCTCGACCGTAAGGAAAAGGCCTTCGAGGCCGGCCACATCGAACTCGGCCTGTCGCCGACCGACGTCATCGGCCAACTGATCATCATCAAGGTCGAGGCGGATTTCGCGCTGAAACACCTGGCGGAATGGGTACAGCCGCAAATCGTACCGAACTCTATCATGATGCTCGGCAAGAAGGCCTACATCCAGTACGAACCGAAGGGCGTGGTGCTGAACCTTTCGACCTGGAACGCCCCGCTGGCAATCGGCCTGGTGCCGGCGATCGCGGCCATCGCCGCCGGCAACACGGTATTGCTGAAACCCTCGGAACTGGCGCCGCAATCGGCCTCGTTGCTGACGGAGATCGTAACCGCCGCCATGCCGCCCGACGAATTCGCCGTCGTCGAAGGCGGCCCGGAGGTCGCGCAGGCCCTGCTGGCGCTGCCATTCAACCACATCTACTACACCGGCGGCCAGCGCGTCGGCCGCATCGTAATGCGCGCCGCGGCCGAGCATTTCGCTGCCGTGACATTGGAAATGGGCGGCAAGAACCCGGTCTTCGTCGATGCCAGCGCCGACATCACCGACGCCGCCCGCAAGATCGCCTGGGGCCGCCTCAGCAACGCCGGCCAGGTCTGCGTCGCCCCCGACTACGCGCTGGTAAAGCGTCCGGTGCTGGACCAGTTCCTCACGGCGCTCGCCACCGAAATCCCCCGCATGTACAACGCGGACGGCAAAGGTTTTGAAAATTCCCCGGATTTTCCACGCCTGGTGAACTAGGGCCACTGGGCACGCGTGCAAGGCCTGATCGACGCCGCGGTAGGGGAGGGCGCCCGCGTCGTGCTCGGC
>JAATGE010000173.1 GCA_015654825.1 Rhodospirillales bacterium | reverse complement strand
GGGGCAGAGCCCCTGGCCTTGCCTTAATCCTCAGCGCAAAGCCTCAACCACCGGCCCCAAGGTCAGCGCCGGCAGGAACGACAGCGACCCGACCACGATGATCGTTCCGAACACCATTGCCGCAAACAGCAGCGTATCGCTGGGCAGCGACCCAGGCGTGCTCGCCAGGCGCGGCTGCGCGGCCAGCCGCCCCGCCAGCGCCAGCGCCAGCGCGCCGGTCCCGAAACGTCCGGCCAGCATGGCAATGGAAGTCGTCACATTGTAAAATACGCTATTGCCGCTGAGCCCCGCCATCGCCTGCCCGTTGCTCGCCATCGATGAGGCGTAGGCAAAGACCACTTCGGTCAGTCCATGCGCGCCCGAGTTCGTGGTCAGGCCTGCCAGTCCCGCGCCGGTGCTCAGCGCCACCGCGCCCAGAATAAGCACGCAAGCGGGGGTCAGCAGGATGTAGAGCGCGATCAGCCGCGCCTCCCCCTGCATCAGCCGCTTGCCGAGATAGGCCGGTGTGCGGCCGATCATCAGCCCGCCCAGGAATACCGCGACCAGCGCCATGATCAGCATGCCGTACAGGCCGCTACCCAAACCGCCAAACACGATATCCCCGAGTAGCATGTTCATCAGCGGCACCAGCACGCCGATCGGCCGATAGGAATCCGGCATCGAGTTGGTCGAGCCCGTGGCACCATTGGAGGTCACCAATTCGGTCAGCACCGAATCGCCGATGCCGAAACGAGCCTCCTTGCCCTCCATATTTCCGCCAACGGCATGGAACGCCGCCAATTGCGGCGGGCTTTGCGATTCCGCGAAGTCGCACACGACCAGACCACCGACGAACAACGTCACCATGACCATCAGCAGCACGAAACCGGCGCGCGGACGGTTGGTCAAACGGCCGAACGTTGCCGTCAGCGAGGCCGGTACCACGGCGATCGCCAGCATTTCCAGGAAATTCGTCAGCGGCGTCGGGGTTTCAAACGGATGCGCACCGTTCGCATTGGAGAATCCGCCGCCGTTGGTGCCCAGATTCTTGATGAATTCCAGCGCGGCGACCGGCCCCTGCGCAATGGTCTGCGTGGCGCCTTCCAGGGTGTGAACCTCCAGGTATGGCGCCATGTTCAGCGGCACGCCTTGCCAAAGCAGCACCAGGCTGCCGACAAAGCTCAACGGCAGCAGCACGAACAGCGTGGCGCGCACGATATCGACCCAGAAATTCCCCAGGGTCGGCGATTGCGCGCGCGCAAAGCCACGGATGAAGGCAATGCCCACGGCAAGCCCCGCGGCGCCGGCAAGAAAATTCTGGGAGACCAGACCGATCAAATCCGTCGCATAGCGCATCGTGGATTCGCCGCCATAAGCCTGCCACGTCGTCGTGGTGGCAAAACTGATGGCCGTGTTGGCCGCGAGATCGACCGTCATCGGCGTCGAGAGGTAATGTGCGTCCGGTCCACCAGGCAACAGAGATTGCACCAGGAACACAACGAACAGCCACGCTATGCCGAGCACGCCGAACAGGATGAAGCACAGGATGTAGACGCCGGGCGACATCTCCTGTCTGGGGTCGATCCCCAATGCGCGGAAAAACACCGATTCGATCGGCTGCAGCATCGGCGTGAGAGAATTTGGTCCCCCCTCGAACAAAGCCGCCAGATAGTACCCCACGGGCCGGGCGCAGCCAATCACCAGCCCGACAAAGACAATATATTCGAGCCAGCGCATGGATTTTTCTACTTCCTGATCAGCGGCGCGGCCTGGTCCAGCGCCAGGTTGAGCGCCAGCACGGAAATGCGCGGCTCGCCCAAAAAGCCCAGTTGCCGCCCTTGCGTTTGGGCCTCCACCAGCGCGCGAAGCTGATCCTCGGTCAGGCCCCGCGCTCGCGCCACGCGCGCAATCTGCAGCGCCGCGTTTTGCGGCGTGATGTGCGGATCGAGGCCGCTGCCCGAGTTGGTGACCGCGTCGATGGGAATGTCGGCGAACGAAGAAATGCCGTTTGCCTTGCGGAAATCCTGCGCCGACTGGCGCACCGCGTCGATCAATTTGGGATTGGAAGCGCCGAAATTCGTGCCGCCTGACGAGCTCGCATCGTAGCCGTTTCCAGCGGCAGATGGCCGCGGGTGGAAATATTCCGGCCGGGAAAAAGCCTGGCCGATCCACGCCGAGCCGACGACAGCGCCATTGCGCCGCACCAGGCTTCCCGCCGCCTTTTTCGGAAATATCGCGCCGCCGACGCCAAACAGCGCCAACGGGAACAGAATTCCCGTGAGGATCGTCAGCAACACCATGCCGACAATGGCCGGTCGAAGATTGTCCAGCAACTGGGCTACCACGTTTTTAAAGTGCGCCCCTCTATCCGGCACACCAGGCGGTTCAGACGACATTTTCCGTGGAATTCCATTTAAGTGCCGGTTTCGCGGCAGCCTTGGGCATCTTCACCCTTTCGTCAACAATCTTGTTGGGGTTCAACTAAAACCTGTCCATGCGCGCACAACTTGTTTCCGCCATTCCCGACGGCGTCCGTTCGCAAGGGCAGCCAATCGGGATCGCGAAAGTGGGATTGGCTTTTCTCCAACCTCGAGACTGGTTGGTAGTAAAATGTTCGTAAAAAATTTCATTTTTGATCGAACGGGATCGCGTCCTGAGTTCCACGCGACACGGCCAGCCGCTGCATCATCCGCCGTAGGTGCGTGGCCGCAATGACATCGCCGGTCGCAACGGTTGCCCGACAACGGAGCCTATCGGCGCCGGGAAAGAATGAAGATGCAGGGTCCACGGCGCCGCGCCCAGGCTTCTTTCGTCATATTAAACGCCCCATCAACCCAACCCGCGCTACTCACTCCCACTATGCGCCTGAAAATCTATCGCGGCCGCACGCTTGCCGACGTCATGGCGCAGGCGCGCAATGAGCTGGGGGCCGAGGCGCTGATCCTGTCGACCAGGCGCACCGCCGCCGGCATGGAGCTGACCGCCGCGCTGGAACAGCCGGAGGAAGAGCTGCCGCCACCGCCGCC
>JAATGE010000364.1 GCA_015654825.1 Rhodospirillales bacterium | reverse complement strand
TGAACCTGAGAACAAAGTGGGAAAACCGTCAACCATGTGTCCGGTCTAGTTTGTCCACCTTGTCTCCGGTCCAACAGGCCCCAGGCCCCCGTCCATTGGGGGAAAACGGCGAACCAAGTAGACAATATGGACTTTCAGGCTTCGCCGGTTTTTGCGATGAGGCGCGGTCTGGGCAACGGATGGAGTTGGGGGGATCGGATGGACACCGATTCGACACCAAGATCACCAAGATCACCAAGATCACCAAGATCACCAAGATCACCAAGAGCTTGAGGCACAGACCTGGACTTTAGAGATCGCGAAATGAAATACAGTGGGGCCGATCTGACAACCACGCGCGTGCCGACGGGAGTGCCCGGTCGGACTTCGGGTGCCTGATGGTCTTTCTTAGTGATCTTGGTGTTTAAACTTTGTTCGATGGCGAGTGGGCAGAGTTGGCGCGACTGGGAAAATCTGCGGCGGGACGGAGGTTCAATTGGCTTCGCCGGGCTCAGCGCGGCATCGGCTTTTCCGTGCGCGTTGCAGTTTTAGCTGACGCCACCGCGGGCTCGGTATCGATGCCGGTCTCGGAACAAATAAAATCGGGGTCTGGGGCCTGCGGCCCCAGCGGGTCCAGGGCAGAGCCCCGGCCTTTCTTCGCCTCAGCCCCAAACTTCGATGCGCTAGCCTTGGGCGCGGCGGTGCACGAGGGCGGGTAGCCATCGCAGGATGAGGTAGAGCGCCAGGCCGGCGAGCACGCCGGTTAGCAGGTTGGTGCAGAGGATGACGCCTAGCGTGGTCGCGTAGACGGCGATGGTGCGGGCGCCTTCGCGGGCCAGGGCGCGTACGTGGGGGGGGTTTACCAGGCGCAGGCCGACGACGACGAGCAGGCCGGCGAGGCTGGCGGTCGGTACCAGGCGCAGCAGGCCGGGCGCCAGGGCGACCAGGGCGAGCAGCCAGACGCCGTGCAGCACGGCGCTGAGGCGGGTGCGGGCGCCGGCGCGGACGTTGGCGGCGCTGCGCACGATGACGCCGGTCATCGGCAAGGCGCCGACCAGGCCGCAGGCCATGTTGCCGATGCCCTGGGCGATCAGTTCCTGCGAGTAGTCGGTGCGGCGTTTGGGCAGCATGCGGTCGACGGCGGCGGCGGAAAGCAGCGACTCGATGCTGGCGATCAGGGCGAGGCTGACGGCGGAGGCGATCAGGGCGGGGCTGGCGAGCTCGGATAGTTGGCCGGGCCGCATCAGCGCGACGGCGCCGGCGAGCGACGATGGCAGCATGATCCGCGCGACGTGCAGGCCGAGGACGGCGGATATGGCCGTCGCCAGGGCGACCGCGAGCAGGGCGCCGGGGACCTGGCGGAATGAAGCGGGGCGCAGCCGTTCCCAGCCCAGCATCGCGAGGATCGTGACGGCGCCGAGGGCGACGGCGGCGTAGTTGCCGCCGCTGACCATGCTGCCGAAATGGCGCACGTTGGTGAGGAAGCCGGGGGCCGGCGGCGTGTCGAACACGACGTGGAGCTGCGAGGCGATCAGGATCAGGCCGATGGCGGCCATCATGCCCTCGACGATGGCGACGGGCATGGAGCGGACGTAGCCGCCGATGCGGGCAACGCCGCCGAGCACCTGCAGCGCGCCGGCGAGCAGCACGATGGGGCCGAGGGCGACGAGGCCGTGGCGGCTGATCAGTTCGAATATCAGGGTCGTGAGGCCGGCGGCGGGGCCGCTGACGGAGAGCGGCGAACCAGCGAGGCGGCCGGCCAGGATGCCGCCGATGATGCCGGTGACGAGGCCGCGCTCCGGCGGGGCGCCGGAGGCGATGGCGATACCGAGGCATAGTGGCAGCGCCACCAGGAACACAATCAATGATGCCGAAAGATCGTGCCCGAACCTGGTACTGCGACGCATGAAAAAAATGTCCGTTGAACCCGCCAGCGTGTGCGGGCACGACAGTTCGGCGCGGAAAATGGCCGGAATATGTGTGGTGCGGCATGAAACTATGGCGCGGCAGCCATGCTTGGCGTCGGCGGGGCGACGTGGCGCCGCGGCCACACGGGGGCGTGGGCGGTTCGGCGGTTGATGTGCATCAAGGAAGGCGGCGCGGGGCTGTGACGATTTGTTCACCGAAAGCGCGGAGAGTGTCTCCGTAGTTAACGGGACGATAATCAATGCATCGCACTCTCCTGGCCACCGCCCTGCTCGTGGGAACGACTGGCGCGGCCGTCGCGCAAACCGCGCCGGCAGCGGCGCAAACCGGATATTCCGCCGGCGATTTCGTGGTGCGGCTTGCCGCCAGCTACATTTCTCCGCTGACGCCGAGCAGCCATATCGACGTCATAGGCGGCAAGGTGGACGTCACCGACGGGGCGCAGCCGGAGGTGGATATCAGCTATTTCGTGACCGACCATATTTCGGTGCAGCTGATCGCCACCGCGACACGGCACGAAATCAGCGCGAAGAACACGGCGCTGGCAGGCGCGCCGTACAATCTTGGCAGCAAGCTGGATCTGGCGAGCACCTATGTGCTGCCGCCGGCAATCACCGCGCAGTACCATTTCTTTCCGCACTCGGTGTTCAGCCCGTATGTCGGGCTGGGTATCGATTTCCTGTTCCCGTTCGATACGCAGGAGAATACGGCGACGCTGGGCGGCACGCAGATCGTGCAGAAGGTGGGGCTGTCCAACGCGGTGGGGCCGGTGCTGGATATCGGGCTCGACTACAATGTCAGCGGGCCGTGGTTTTTCAACGTGGATTACAAGCAGATTTTCAACCAGGTGACGGCGCGGGTGCATACGGCGCTTGGGCTGGTCAAGGCGCGGGTGGCACTGGATCCGAGCGTGTTCTCGGTGGGGATTGCCTACCGGTTCTGAACGGGTCGCCGGGCTGGGGCGGCGGGGCGGCGGCGGGATTGCCGTTCCGCGCCGGCGGCTTACATTGCGGGGTATGACCGAGAAACATCTGCATGAGATCGTGATCGTCGGCGGGGGTGCCGCGGGGCTGGAGCTGGCGACGCGGCTGGGCAATACGCTCGGGCGGGGTGGCCAGGCGCGGGTGACGCTGGTGGACCGCAGCCGTACGCATATCTGGAAGCCGCTGCTGCATGCGATCGCGGCCGGTAGCCTGCGGCGCAGCCAGCACGAGTTGAACTACCTGGCGCAGGCGCACTGGCACGGGTTCCACTACCGGATCGGTGAGATGGAGGGGCTGGATCGGGCGGCGAAGGAGGTGCTGCTCGCACCGGTGGTGGACGATGACGGGCGGGAGATCATGCCGGCGACGCGGCTGGCTTACGATACATTGGTGATTGCGATCGGCAGCATTACGAACGATTTCGGCACGCCGGGGGCGGCGGAATTCGCGGTGCCGCTGGAAACGCCGGAGCAGGCCAGCCGATTTAACAAGCGGCTGGTGAATGCGTGTTTGCGCGCACAGCATCAGGAGGCGCCGGTGCGGCCGGGGCAGCTGCATGTGGCGATCATCGGCGCGGGGGCGACAGGCACCGAGCTGGCAGCGGAATTGCACCGCACCGCGCGCGAAATCATTGCCTACGGGCTGGACCGGATCGATCCGGAACGGGATTTGCGCATCGTGCTGATCGAGGCGGCGGATCGCATTCTGCCGGCGCTGCCGCCGCGGATTTCGACGGCCGTGCAGGAGGAACTGGTGAAGATCGGTGTGACGGTGCGGACCGGCGCGCGGGTGGCCGAGGTGATGGCGGATGGCGTGCGGCTGGCGAGCGGGGAGATTATTCCGAGCGAGCTGGTGGTGTGGTCGGCGGGGATCAAGGCGCCGGATTTTCTGGCGCATATCGGCGGGCTGGAAACCAACCGTATCAATCAACTGGTGGTGCACCAGAGTTTGCAGACGACGCGGGACGAAAACATTTTCGCGATCGGTGACTGCGCGGCGTGTCCGCTGTCGGGTTTTGAGCAGTCGGTGCCGCCGCGGGCACAGGCGGCGCATCAGGAAGCTGATTTCATGGTGAAGCAGATACGGGATAGGCTGGAGGGGCG
>JAATGE010000204.1 GCA_015654825.1 Rhodospirillales bacterium | reverse complement strand
TCCCGCCGCGCAGCGCATACGACAGCGGCGGCACGCCGTCTTGGGTCCAGGGGGCGGAGCCCCTTGGCCTTTCGCACCTACTCCGCCTCGGTTTCCCCTTCCGTAGTGCCGACCCCCACCACGCCGGCGATGTCGCTGAGCCTGGCGATCAGGTGCGAAATCGGCCGCTTGCCTTTGACCTGCATGCACAGCACGACAACGCCTTTCTGATGCGGCCTCGGTTCCGGCTCCACGCCTTCCTGGTCCGCCAGGTCCCGCGCCTCTTCGAGCGCCGTTTGCAGCGACCCTTCCTGCTCGATTTCGACATGATCGATGGCAAAACGCAGGTTCGTGCAGGCGATAAGGATTGTCCTTAGCAGGCCGCGGCCATCCTCGTAGGAAACCCGGATCCGCGTCGCCACCCGCCGCTCCTTCGGCAGCAGGCGCTCGATCACGGGAAAACCGAACATAATGATGAAATGACCGATCGTCGCGGCGAGCGCCAGGAGCGGCAGCCCGGCGCCGCAGGCCATCCCAAGCGCCGCGGTCAGCCAAACGGAAGCAGCGGTTGTCAGGCCGCGCACCACGTCGCGGCGCATGAAGATCACGCCGCCGCCGATAAAGCCGATCCCGGAGACGATTTGCGCCGCGACGCGCGACGGATCGACCACCACGCGGCCGTCCATAAGCACGTCCGTGAAGCCATATTTTGAAATCAGCATGAACAGCGCCGCGGCGAGGCCGACCAGCGTGTAGGTGCGCAACCCCGCGCTTTTCTGCCGTATCTGGCGCTCCAGCCCCACCAGCGCCGAGAGCACGAACGCCAGCAGCAGTTCCTCGAGCTGCGGCACGCCCTGCCCGGTCAAATCGAAAACGCCCACGCTGAATTCCTTGGCCCGGGGCCCCCGCCTCACAGGCCCCTATCTCGGACGCTGTCTTCATTCGGTCACTTAACTGTAATCGATCAATCACCGGACCGTCACAGGCGTGTCACCGGATTTTGTTAGCAAGCCGCGGCCAGCCCCCCGCTGGCCTGCTCTAGGGGACTCTCCATGACTCGCA
Source organism: Rhodospirillales bacterium (assembly GCA_015654825.1). Classification (GTDB taxonomy): domain Bacteria; phylum Pseudomonadota; class Alphaproteobacteria; order Acetobacterales; family Acetobacteraceae; genus CAJCIS01. The sequence goes on along the minus strand of JAATGE010000204.1, from coordinate 1,497 downwards.
CCCATTTGCTGGGCGCCGCATCCGCGGCCGCCCTGGCTTGCTTCAACACCGCCTCATTCGCCGCACACGGCACCATCCTTGGCGGCGGCTCGACGCTCGCACAGTTCGAATATATCGCCGAATTCACCTCCCATAACGCCAGCGCCAAGCCGACCCAGGCGACCTTCAGCACCTACTGGGAATCCGGTTCCGGCACCGGCCAGCAGGCGTTCCTGAACGACGACCTGACCTGCGACATCAACAAGGTCACCGGCAACAATGGCGGCGCCTGCGCCGGCGGTTCCGGCGTCGGCACGGCCGGCAACACCGTTCAGTACGGCGCCTCGGACGCCACGCTGAGCAGCACGCAGATCGCCACCTGGGCGACCTCGTCGTTCGGCCAGTCCTACGCCGGCAACCTGATCCAGCTGCCGTCCATGGGCGTCGGCGTTTCCATTCCGGTGAACGACACCAACGTCACGGGCAACGGTCAGGTCACCCTGAGCGACAACGACCTGTGCGGCATCTTCTCTGGCCTGATCACCGACTTCAGCCAGATCACCGACAGCGCGACGCAGCCGGCCGCCGGCCAGTTCAAGCTGGTCTACCGCTCCGACGGTTCGGGCACGACCTTCCTGCTGACCAACCACCTCAGCGCGGTCTGCAACGGCACCAACACCAAAGCCGGCGTTACCTTCTCCGCGACGACGACCTTCGCCAACCTGTTCACCGGTCTCGGCGGCATCGCCACCGTGATCCCGAACTCGGTCGGCCAGTCCGGCTCCAGCGGCATCGCCAACTACCTGGCGGGCCTGTCCAGCGGCGCCGTGCCGCAGGCGCTGTCCTACCTGTCGCCGGACTTCACGACGGTTGACCCGAACTCGTTCGCGACGCTGTCCAACGGCCAGAAGAGCCCGCTCGTTGTTGCCGCCGTGAAGAACGGCACCACCGCGCAGCTGCCGACGACGACGCTGATCACGACCGGCCTGGCGCACGCCACGCAGGGTTCCAGCCTGACGCCGCCGACCAACGCGTCGCAGGGCGCCAACCCGAACCTGTGGGTTCCGCTGATCCAGAAGACCAGCTCGGGGTATCCGATCGTCGGCTACACCACGTACGACTTCGCTCAGTGCTACAACGACAAGACGGTCACCAAGGGCCTGCTCGCGTACCTGAAGCTGCACTATGCGGTCGGCAAGGAATACGTTCAGGACCAGAAGAAGAACGGCTTCGTGCCCGTCGCGAACAGCGCCGCCTCGAAGTTCCTCGCGGCGATCAAGGCCAACATCCTGGCCGACAAGAACTCCTGGAGCACCAACATCGGCAACGCCACCGTCTGCAAGAGCATCCACGGTCGCTAATCCGAAACCAGCCGGAAAAGGGGCGGCCACCTCGGTGGCCGCCTTTTTTTGTGGCTGCGGCAGAAGGCCAGGGCTCTGCCCCATAGGCGCGAAGATAAGGATTATAGAGCGAGATCAATGAGTTGAATTTTGGTGGCTTCGCCGACCAGGGGGCTCT
>JAATGE010000597.1 GCA_015654825.1 Rhodospirillales bacterium | reverse complement strand
GCAGGAAGGCCACCGCGCCGCCGAGATCGACGGTAAAGCCGCCTTTGACGCGGCCGTAGATGGTGCCGTTGACGCGGAGATTGGCCTCGAAGGCGCGCTCCAGGCTGGTCCAGGCTTCCTCGCGGCGGGCCTTTTCGCGGCTGAGCACGATGGCGCCGTCGCGGTCCTCGTAGCGCTCGACATAGAGCTCTATGACGTCGCCGGGCTTTACTTCGGGCTTCTGGCCGGGGGGGGCAAATTCCTTGAGGGCGACGCGGCCCTCGCTCTTCAGGCCGACATCGACAATCGCGAATTCGTCGGTGAGGCGGATGACGCGGCCGGTGACGACGGAGCCGTCGAAGCCGGAATCGGCGCCGAGCATTTCATCGAGGAGGGTGGCGAAATCCTCGCCGCCGGAATGATCGGGTTGGTGTTGGACGCGGGCAGCAGCGCTTGATGCCATGTGAAAGATATGTTCCTATTGTGTGACACCCCAGCTGGGCGGGGGCAGTCTTTGGCTTGCGCCCAGCCCGGCGTCTGACCTTCGGTCAAGCGGGCCGCACGGCTTGCCAGCCCTTCTCCGAGGGCCAACCTGGTTGAACAAAAACAGGCCCAAGGCCGCATGCGGCCGGACCTGCGCTGGGCGCAGAGATACGCCCGACACGCTCAGAGTCAAGCGAAACGTCATGGGAAACATCCGGGGGTTGTGGCGGAGGGGGTCGCGCACGCCCGGATCGGCTCGGTGCCTTAGCTTTGGCCGTGGGTGCTCTTGCGCAGCAGCGCGGGGTTGAGGGCGCCGTATGTTGGCTCCGCATGGCTCGCGGCAGAGAGCGCCCAACTGGGCACCGCGCCGGTGAGCTGCACCTCCAGGCGCCGCACAGCGCTTTGCACGTCGGCCACGGACCAGCCGAGCATGTTCGCGGCCGCGCTGGGGAAGCTTTGCAGGTAGGACAGGATGGACGTGGGCGTTGTGGCGCCCTGCATACGCAGGGGCTGCACCAGGGCTGCCGGCAGATATACTGTATTGTCCCCAATTACCGCGCGGAAATCGCCCGGAACCGGCGTCTCTCGGGTAACCCCCACCGCAAACTCGGCCATCGCACGCCCTCATGCCTTGATGCAGCGCCGTGCGCCGGACCGCGTTTCATATAGGAGCGACGCAGTGGGCGCGCCATCATTCTATCATTGAGGGCGGCGGCCAGGGCGTTCGGTGCGTGGCCCACCGGCACCGCGGACGCATTCACAATTGCATGAGTTCCCAGCAATAGGCATCGACATAGCTGGCGGAAAGATCGCCATAGCCAGGTGCCGGCGAGTTGTAGCCGGCCGCGGGGGCCAGGTGTCCCCAGGCCGTATCCCAACTATTGCGGATGATGAAGTATCCGCCGTGGGGCTCGGCGGCATCCGGCGCAAAGCCCATCACGCACACGCAGTGGCCGCCGACCACGACCGAAGTCGGAGGCGGATTGATCACCCGCCCGTAGGCCCAACCGACATTCGTGCTCCAGTTGGTGGGGCCGTTCGGCACCGCCGGATCGCCGAAGACCGGCAGGCAGATCGCGACTGGCCGGCCCGCGGCAAGGAGCTGGAGCACCGTCGCGGCGGCGCCGGTCGGGGAGCCATTGTAGGTGCCTGGCGTCATCCGATGCGCGGCCGCATCGGAGATAGCAGCCGCCGAGGGGTCCGCGGCGGTCGCGCCGGAAATCGGGTTGACCCGCGTTTGCACATACGGCCACCGCGCTTCGTGGCAAATACCGTGGCTCTGGAGCGCGGCGCCGGCAAAGCGCAGCCAGGTACCGTCAGTGTTCGGATTCGGGTCGGAGGTCTTTGTCTTAATCGCCCAATACAGGAATTGTTCGGAGTAGTCGGGATTAGGTCCCTCCGCGGCGAACACCGAGATCTCGACGCACGCGGTGGTGCCGTGCGCCACACAGGTGCCGCGCTGGCCCTGGTAGCGCACCGGCCAGGCGCCGGGCGGCAACAGATTGATCGTGCCAGCCGGCGCCAAGGCGGGCGGGCCCGCGGCCACGGCGGCGGTGGCCGTTGCCATGTCCACTATCGAACCGAGCACGAATTGCGCGCCTTCGGGTGGGGCCGCGCCCAGACTGGCGATCGGCTGGGTTTCCGCCACATCCTGCGCGGAAGCGGCGAAGGCGGCGCCGATGTCGCGCACCACCGCGTTCGATACCAGCGGCAAGCGCAACCCCAATGCGCGCAACGAAGGAAATGCCATCAGCAAGCTCTGCACATCCTCGGCCGCGGAAACGCCGCTCGCGGCGAGGATATCGCGCTCGACCAGCGTCAGGCCAGCCTTGGCAACCAGTTGGCGTACGAACGGATGCAGGAACGATACGGTGGATGCGGGCTCCGAGGGCATCGCACTCTCCGCAAAAATTCGAGCCAGACCATATCCCGAACTTCTATCGAACTGTTATCAACGTTCCGTTACGAGCTCGTGATGCTGCGGGGCCGTTTGGGTTGGAAACCACGGCGGCACGGGCCGGAAGCAGTCCTAATACCAACGGCCCTAAGTGTTGACATGTAATACCAACCGTCCTAGACATTGACCGCTATCCAATCTCGGGTTCCAATCGATTGGATACGTTGGGGATCGGCGATCAGCCAGTTCCACGCAATGCGGCAGGCTTCGATAATGTCGTCGTAGCTGTCCCAGACGGTGGCGCAGAGCTTGTTTTGCCTCCGGTAGTCCCAAACCTTCTACATCGAGCTTCGGTCTGG
>JAATGE010000028.1 GCA_015654825.1 Rhodospirillales bacterium | reverse complement strand
GTCCGGCTGACCACGCAGCGCATGGCACAATGCCAGATGGTCAATCAGGATCAGCAATGGCTTGTGGCCGACCAACAATGGCGCGGCCTCGCGCGCTACCGCCGGCACCTCATCGAACTTTTCGGTGCGCACCAGGGCGGCCACCAGATTAACCAACACGCAGCCGAGAATGCCGCAATGCGCCGTAGCCCGCAGCCGGGCGGCCAGCGGGTAGCCTTCGGCAAGCGCAGTGGTCAGGTCAATCTGGCACAGCGCCACTTCCAGCATGTTGCTGCGCGCGATCAGCGCGGAGCGTTCTGCATCCAAGGTTTCATACAGGCGGACAGCCTGGCGTCCCGCCTCGCGCGCCTCCTCGTAACGCTCGTGATGGGCGTGCAACACCAGCTCGACATCGAGCACGCCGGCCAGACCCCGTTGGGACATGCCGCCCGCCAACAGACAGCGCCCTTCCTCTACCGACTGCTCGGCTCCGGCGACATCACCTCGCTCAAAGCGCACGAAGGCCAGCACCAGCAGCACCGCGCCGAGGCGCCTGGTCTCGCCGATTTCCCGAAATAGCCGCGCAGCTTCCTGCAGCGCGGCGCTCGCCAAGGGCGTATTGTTGCCCTCCTTCATCATTCCGTACCCGTGCTGCAAACCTGCCAGCACGTGCAACGGCGTTTGCGGACCGGCCGTGCGCAGCGCGGTCTCGATCCGAGCGCTGCCCTCTACCCGAAGCGACATTTCCCGCCACAGCCGCCAGGAGGCCGCGGTGATGGCGACGCCCGTCGCGGCATCGCCGTGGGGCCCCAGAGCCCAATCCAACGCCCTGCGAACGTCGCCCACCAATGGCGCGTAGCGTCCGAGCCACGCCTTGCTGGCGCTATTATCCCAGGCGCGCTCGGCCTCGGTTAGAATCTGCAACAGATAGGCCGCGTGCCGAGCGTGGACCTTATCTGACTCGCCTGCCTCCGTTAATTTCTCCTGCGCAAAAACCCGAGTGGTTTCCAGCAGTCGGTAAGTTGGACGGCCGGCGCCCGGCTTTGTCGCCACCAGAGATTTCTGCACCAGACTTGCCAGCCGGGCATAAATGGTTTCGGTCGGCAGCGTTTCGCACGCCACTACCTGCTCGGCCGCCGCAAGCGAAAATTCCTGCGCGAACACGCTGACGCGCCGCAGCATGGTCTGTTCCTGGCAGGACAGCAGATTGTAGCTCCAGCCCAGGGCGGCGCGTAGATCATGGTGGCGGCCGGGTAGGGCGCGGCGCGCATGGTGCCAGCCAATCGGCGATGCGTTCAGCTTTTCCTCCAGCGCCTCCAGCCCGAGTAGCCCGGCCCAGCCGGCGACGATCTCCAGCGCCAGCGGCAGCCCGTCCAGACTGCGGCAGATGCGCGCCGCCACCGAAGCCCGCGCGTCATCGAACACGAAGTTCCGATTGAGCGCGCCGATGCGGTCGGCGAACAGCCGGAAAGCCGGACTGCGGCGCCCTTGCTTCACGCTCTCGATATTTGCCTCCGGCACGGCAAGCGGCGCAACGGCCATGACCCATTCGCCATTGCAGGCCAATTCTTGCCGGCTGGTGGCCAAAATACTCAGCCCCGGCGACGTGGCGAACAAGGCTGCCGCCAATGGCGCGATGCCGGGCAGTAAATGTTCGCAATTATCCAACACAAGCAATGCACGTGCGGGCTGCAGTCGGGCCAGTAAATCGGCGAGCGGGCAGGCATCGAACCCGCCTTCTGGGCACAACGCCGCCCGCACGGCATCCGTCGCGCCGGCCAGATCCGCGTGCGGCGCCAGTTCCACAAACCACACGCCGTCGGGATGCGACGGCCGTTCCGCCTCGGCCAGCGCCCGCGCCAGACTGGTTTTACCCACGCCCGCCGGCCCGACCAGGGTCACGAAACGCTGCCGCATCAACGCCTTGGCAATATCGCGCAATTGCTCGTCGCGTCCCAGCAGCCCGCTGGCCCGCGCCGCCCGCTGCACGCGGGGCCTTTCCTGACCGCCAGCCTTCGCCCTCGGCGCTTTGCTCCCTGGCGTCTCGACCTGCCCTAGGAAGCGGTAGCCGACGCCGGACTGGGTGACGATCAGGTCGTTACCTATGATCTTCCGCAGCGCCCAGATTTGCACATGCAGGGCGTTGTCGCCGATCGGCGAGGTTCCCCATACGCACTTGATCAGTTCGTCCTTGGTGACCAGCGCGCCCTGCCGCTCCATCAGGGCCTTCAGCAGGCGAACCCCTGCTCTGCTGACCGGCACCGGCACGCCATCGGCGCACAATACCTGCTCCTCCGGGTCCAGCGTAAAGCGACCGAACGCCAGAACCCCTTTCATTTCAGCACATTACCCGTTCAGGTGGCGACAATTGCTGCACAGCACCTTAATAAGGACACCGCCCCGCGGCGAATGCAAATGAAAGCGCGGGGATTGCGGGTGAAGCAAAGGAACGCCAGCGCCCGCTGCAACTGACGTCGGCGAACAAGGACCAAGTAACAAAAGTTTTTGCTTCTTTTTTCAAAAAGAAGTTCTTTTTCGTGTTCTTTTTTGAAAAAAAGAGCCAAAAAACTTTTATTGGTTTAAAGCTCCGCCAGATCGGAAAATCCCGCCATCTCCCTGGATCCGGCTAAGCCTCCTCACTTGCCGCCGTAGCCCCGGGGCACTCCGACGCCGGCGCAACGATCGTAGCCGTGGCGGGCAGAATATTCGCCGTCGTTGCCGCAGACATAGATCGTGATGTCTGTCCAGTTCTGGTGATTGCTGTAGCCGTGGTAGAAATTATTCAGCTCGTCGAGCGTGGAGGCGGCGAAGCTGCCGGCACTGTTCAGGATACCTGCCATGGCCGGCGCGCCGATGCCTGTGCTGCTGATGGCCACCCAGTCCAGTTCGGTACCGTTATATGGCGTCGAATCGTATATCCAGGCGCCGGGGAAGGCGTGGAACGCCACATCCGGCACAGCGCGATATTCGCCGACAAGCTGATGCACCTTCTTCACATTCTTCTGGTAGCGCGGCACCGGCACATAGAAGCTGTTGGCGGCGGTTTCCTGCGGCCAGACGATCTGTTCCACGAGCGCGCCGTTCGGCTTGCGAATGACCGCGGTGCCGCCAACGGCAATTACATTCGGCAAATTCGCGGGAAATGACGTTTCGGACGGAAAGTCGCCGGAAGACGCGAGAAAGACAACATTCTTGCCGGTGAAATCCTTCGAATAGGAGGTTTCCGTGGAAAAATCGTAAAAACCCCAGCTTGTCGAGACTTCGCCGCCGCCGGCGGCCTCCACTTGTTTTGCCGCGACTTTCTCGGCCGCCGTCAGGTCTTCGAGGCTATCCGAGGCGGCCTCCACCAGAATCACGGTGGCGTTGGGGGCGAACGCGTGTGCCATTTCGATATCCATGGACGCATCTATTTCCCAGACGCCGGTGGGATCCGGCGCCGGCTTCGTACCGGCCGCATAGATAACCTTGAAATTATCCGTCGTGACGGGCGTCAGGCCGAATTGCTGGCTGAACACGCCGAGATCGTTCCGGGCCGTCGGGTCATCGAAAGCGTCTACCACCGCGATGGCGCGGCTGCCGCCGGTCGGCACCGCGGTGACTTTGGTCGGGTTGCAATCCGCGGTTTTCGGCACCAGCCCATACAGGCAGGCGAGCGAGGCCGGGGTTTCCAGCGTGCCGGAGGGTGCGGCATCGGGCGCCACGACGCCGGCCGGAAACAGCAGGCGCAGATTGGTGTGGGCACGCAGCGTGCCGGTATCGCTGTGGTCCATGCTGGAGGCAGGCGTTACCAGCAAGCCGTTGGGTGTCATGCTGCGCACCTCGCGCGGCGGCGGGCTTGCCAGCGCGGTCGCGGCGATCAAGCCGATGACGCCACCCACGGAAATAGACAGTATCCTACGCATTGAACTGGTCCTTGCAAGGCGGTGGCAGGCGGGACGCCGGCGATGCTGGCGTGTCGTAATGGGGCGGGGGGCTATTTGCCCTGGTAGCCTCGTGGAACGCCGATGCCGGTGCAGAAATCGTAGCCGGCGAGGGCATTGGCGCCGTCATTGTTGCCGCATACGCCGAGCTTGATATCCGACCAGTACGCCTTGTTCCGATACCCGGCGTAAATCGTGGCCAGTTCGTCGGTCGTGGAAGCGGCGGCGCTGCCGGCGGAGTTGAGCACACCCGCCATTGCGGGGGAGGCGACGGATGTGCCGCCGATGACCAGCCAACCGTAAATCGCGCCGTTATAGGGATACGAGTCGTAGATCCACACACCGCTATTCGGGTCCGCGTCGAACGCGAGATCCGGCGCGCCACGGAACTTGTGCACACGACGGCCGATGTTGCCGGTGGAGGATTGATATGACGGGACGGGCACATAGGCACTGCTGCCACCCCCACCCGCGGCCCATGCCTGCTGATTGACGTAGACGGCGTTTGGGCCGCGATGAATGCTGGTGCCGCCGACGGCGATGATATTCGAAAATACCGAGGGCGCTTCCGTGCCGGCCGTATCGCCGGTCGATGCAAGATAGACGACGTTCGTGCCGACGAAATTGCTTTCGTCAGAGGTTTCGCCAACGTATTCGGCGGTACCCCAGGAATTGGAGACCTCGCCGCCGCCGGCCGCCGCGGCCAACTTGCCGGCGACGACGTTGGCGGCATACAGGTCGGACACCGCGTCCGTTGCTGCTTCCACCAGGATCAGCTTTGCGTTCGGCGCCATGGCGTGCGCCATGTCGAGATCGAGTGCCGCCTCCCCCTCCCAGCCGCCGCTGCTATCCTGGTTGGGTTCCTGGCCGCTGGCATAGACGATTTGAAAATTGTCCCCGGTGATGGCGGGGAGGCCGAAATGCCGGCTATATTCGGCGAGGTCCTTGCGTGCCTCGGGATAGTCGAATGCGTCGACCAGAATGATTACCTTGCTGCCGCCAGTGGCATCCTGTGTCAACGTTTCCGGGTTGCAGCCTGGCACCACCGGCACCAATCCATACACGCATGCCATGGACATCGGATTTCCAAAATCACCGTAGGGCCCCGGGTTCAACGCGGTTTTCTGGCGGGCAGGGCGAAAGAGAACAATATTCGTGTGCGCCCGCAAACTGGCATCGGCAGGCATCGGAATGCTCGAACCCGGCGTTATCAAAATTCCGCCTGGAACGGCACGTGTTTGGGCGCGCAAATCCGGTGCGGCCACGGCGCCACCTGACCAAAAACTGACGGCAATCAGGCATGCAGTCACAGCCAGCGAAATTTTGTAGGAATGGTGCACGTTCGATATGTCCTGTTCTGCCCTGCAACTTTGCCGCGCCATCGAAATGGCGCGGCAAGGGCAAACATCGCATACAGAAAACCCGCGCGCATCAATTTTTCGCGGGGTGCGACGATTTTCCAAAAATGTAGAATAAATTTCCGAGAATTTGGTCAAAAAAAATCTGCCGCCCCGGATTGTCTCGCCTACCTCGCTGGGTGCGGCTCAACTCCTGTCCAAGTCCAACTCTTGATCTTCCATCCTCCGGTGCCTGCCGTAAGCGCGAACGTCATTTGTCCCTCCTCCGCCGTCGCCTTGCCATGTGCTTTATACGTGTACAGCGTGGGTACAATTACGTAGGCTACGTCGCCCTCGATCTCAGTCCGCGCCGGCGCGCCGTATCCCACATGCCCATCGGAAACCCCGGCTTCCTTCGCATGCTTGTCGTAATCCGCGGCCCAAAGCTGCGCCGCCTTCGCCCCCATCCACCGGTGCGGCGGAAATTCGTCAATGATCGAAATCTCCCCGCCGGCATATGCCGCGTAAGCCGATTTCGTATCCCCCGTGTTGAATCCATCAATAAACTGGTGGATCGGGTCCGTCACCGCGCCAGGTACCGCCGCCCACGCGGCCGGTGCCACAAAAATCGCCACAAGCAGCATTAAGCCCACTGATTTCATCGCGAATCCCCCGTAACGCCGGCCAACCCCGGAGCAGCCGAATGCTGCGCTGCCGTTGCCGCCTGGGTCAACCAAAGGAAAACAAGGTCTTCTTTTCTGAAGAAAAGAAGCAATAGACTTTTGCAAATTCAGGTGTTTGTGCCGCCGGAGAGAACCGCGACACCCCAAGCAAAAGTCTTTTGGTTCTTTTCTTCAGAAAAGAACTTCTTCCTTACCCCCTTGCAATAGGCAACCAAAAGGTTGCAAATAGCCTCCATGAGCATGGACGCCGTCTTCAGAGCCTTGGCCGACCCCGCCAGGCGCCAGCTGCTGGACAGCCTCCACGCCCAAAACGGCCAAACCCTGCGCCAACTTTGTGAGGGCCATTCCATGACGCGCCAGGCGGTGACCAAGCACCTCGCCATCCTGGAAGAAGCGAACCTCATCTCCACCGAAAAATCCGGGCGCGAAAAGCACCACTACCTCAACCCGGTGCCCATCCAGCACATCGCCGATCGCTGGATCGGCAAATACGAACGCGCACCCCTGCGCGCGCTGAGCAGCCTTAAACGCACCCTGGAAGGAAACGAACAATGAGCCAGTCGAAATTCGTTTATGTCACCTACATCCGCACGACCCGGGAAAAGCTCTGGGAAGCACTGGTGACGCCCGCATTCAACAAGCAATTCTGGTTCGGAACCTGGCAGGATTGCGCCTGGACCGAAGGCGCGAGCTGGAAACTCACCTTTGAGGATGGCCGCATTGCCGATGAAGGCGAAGTGCTCCACATCGATCCGCCCAACCGCCTGGTGCTGAAATGGCGCCACGCCTTGCGCCCGGAACTCACCGCGGAAGGCTACTCCCAGGCGACATTCGTGCTGGAACCTGCTGAGGAAACCGTAAAACTCACGGTCACCCACGAAATACCCGTGCCGGGGTCCAAGCTTATC
>JAATGE010000568.1 GCA_015654825.1 Rhodospirillales bacterium | reverse complement strand
GCCTTGATCTGATACGCAACCGAGCGAACCTCGCGCTCGGCGGTCTCCGCCTTGAGCAGTTGCGAGAGAATGGGGACGGCAGAATCGTAGGCCGGCGCGCCCTGCTCCATCAGTTCGCCCGCGGCCTGCGCCATGCCATACATCTTCAGGCTGCGCAGCATGACGACAATCGCCGCCCCGGCCGGATCATGACGCATGGCGCGCCTCCTGCAGCTTGTCGCGCAGGGCATCGTAGCGTTCGACATCGGCGCGCGGCTCACGGTTCAGGGCGAGGGCCTGAGGCGCCTCGATGGTGCCCGCCGACGCGGATTTGCCGTCGATCAGCCGGTGCAGAAGGTTTAAGACGTGCGTCTTTGTCGGCGCTCCGCCGCTCAGCGCCAACTCAACGGCGCACAACACTGCCTCCTCATCGTGGTGCAGAACGAGCGCCAGGATCTCCGCCATCTCCCGGTCGCCGCCGGGTTGCTTGAGAAGATGCTTCTGGAGCTGCTTAAAGGCATCCGGAAAGTCGGCGAACGGCGCGCCGTTACGCAAGGCGCCTGGCTTGCGCTGGATCACTGCGAGATAGTGGCGCCAATCATAGATGGTGCGGCCGGGCACGTGATGTGACCGCTCGATGAGCCGCGCGGGTTCGCAGATAATGCGTCCTTCCGTAACAACAACAAGCCGGTCCGGATAGACCCTCAGGCTGACACGATGGTTGGCAAAAGACGCGGGTACGCTGTAGCGGTTGCGGTCGAAATGCACGAGGCAGGTCGGCGAAACTCGTTTGCCGTACTCAACAAAACCGTCAAACGGTGCGCCTGGGGGCATCAGGCTTCGAGCTTCGCTCTCCCATGCATCGAATATCGATCCTTCGTGGCTGCCGTGCGGAATCTCTCGCCATAACGCCTGACATCGCTGCTCCAGCCAGTCGTTCAGTTCGGCAAGCGTCGAAAAACGCGGCATCGCCTGCCACAGCCGGCGGCGCGCGTCCTGAACATTTTTCTCGACCTGCCCCTTCTCCCAGCCGGAGGCCGGATTACAAAAGTCGGTGTCGAACAGATAGTGCGAGGCCATGGCGGCAAATCGCGTGTTGATCTCGCGCTTTTTGCCAATGCCAACCCGGTCCACGGCGGTGCGCATGTTGTCATAAATGCCACGTCGCGGCACGCCGCCGAGCACCCGGAACGCATGAGAATGCGCATCAAATAGCATCTCGTGCGTCTGCAGCTTGTAGGCCCGGACACAGAAGGCGCGGCTGTAGCAAAGCTTGAAATGCGCCGCTTGCAGCTTCACCCGCTCGCCGCCGATGACAGCCCAATCCTCGCTCCAGTCAAACTGAAACGCCTCGCCCGGCTGGAATATAAGCGGAACGAAAATGCCGCGGCCGGCCGTCTGCTGCTCTTGGTGCCGGCGTTCCTTCCAGCCGCGGGCAAATGCCGCAACACGGCCATATGACCCTTCAAACCCGAGTGCCACAAGGTCCGCATGCAACTGCTTGATCGTCCGCTTCTGCTTGCGCGGCCTGCCGCTCTCCAGCTTAAGCCAGCCCGATAGCTTCTCGGCAAAGGCGTCCAGCTTGCTGGGCCGCTCCGGCAGCTTGAACACCGGCTCCACCACGTCCCCACGCAAGTATTTGCGGATCGTGTTCCGCGATAACCCCGTTCTGCGGGCAATCTCGCGTATCGAAAGCTGGTCTCGAAGAGCCCAGCGACGGATCACGCTCAGTAACTCCATGTCTATCACTCCCGTGACCCCCGCTGAAAACAGCCAGGGCAAGGTCAAAACATGGGTCAACTCTCGGTGGAAATTTGCTCCGAAGTGGGTCAGTTCTTAATGAAACTCAACAGCGCACCGCTATCATCTGCGCGATGCGGCGCCCGCCGCGCCGTACACCGCCGGCGCCTGGCCGCCACCGGAACAAACCGGCCCGCGCCGCCTTCGCATCGGTTATGTATCATCTGACATGCGCGAACATGCGGTGGGATATCTGACGGCGGAACTATTCGCGCTGCACGACCGCGACCGCGTGGAAGTCTTCGCGTATTATTGCGGCCCCGAACGCGAGGACGCGCTGCAGGCAAGGTTTCGTGTCACCGCCGACCACTGGACCGATATCGGCAAGATGACGGACCGCCAGGCGGCTGCCGCGATCGTCGGCGACCGCATCGACATCCTGATCGATCTGAACGGCTACACCAAGGATGGGCGGATCAAGCTGTTCGGCTACCGGCCGGCGCCCTGCATCGTGAACTGGCTCGGCTTTCCCGGCACCACGGGCAGTCCGCACCACCACTACATCATCGCCGACGACTTCATCATTCCGCCCGAAGACGAGATTTTCTACACCGAAAAAGTGTTGCGCCTACCGTGCTATCAGCCGAACGACCGGCAGCGTGTCGTGGCCGCGGACGGCATGACCCGCGCCGAGGCCGGGCTGCCCGAGGGCGCCTTCGTATTCTGCGTCTTCAACGGTCCGCACAAGATCACGGCGGAAATGTTCGCCACCTGGATGGCGATACTGCGCGGCGTGCCCGGCAGCGTGCTGTGGGTACTGTGCGCCGACGAGGAGGTCTGCGCCAGGCTACGCGCCCACGCCGTGGCGGCCGGCATTGACGCAACCCACCTGGTATTTGCCGGCCGCGAGCCGAACGCCCGGCATTTGTCGCGCTATCGCCTGGCCGACCTGTTCCTCGATACCGCGCCCTACGGCGCGCACACCACCGCATCCGATGCATTATGGATGGGCGTCCCGGTGCTGACCGTCGCCGGCCGCGGTTTCGCGGCGCGGGTCTGCGCCAGCCTGGTGCGCGCCGCCGGCGTGCCGGAATTGGTGTGTGAAAACTGGGCCGCCTACCGTGCACTGGCGGTGGCGCTGGCCGAAGACCGGCCGCGCCTGGCCGCGCTGGCGGCGCGCCTGCGTGAAGGCCGCGACCATTCCGTGCTGTTCGACACGCCGGCGCTGGTGGCGCGGCTGGAGGCGCTGTACGCGCGGATCTGGCAGGATTATTGCGCGAACGATCTGCCGGTGCCGCGCCTCGAGCATTTGCCCGAGTATCACCGCCTTGGCTGCGACACCGATCGTCCGGCGTTGCTTGACCGCGCCGAATTGCTGGCCTGGTGGCAAACCCGCCTGGCCTACCGCGACGCCGTACAACCCCTGGCCGAAGACGGCCTGCTGTGGCCCATGTGTCCGAAACCAACCTAGCACGTCCCCCCAACGAAAGGGGTCTGGGGCCTACTGGCCCCAGTGGGGGGGCAGGGGGCAAAGCCCCCTGGTCTTCGTCCTTAACTGCGCTCCGCAGCCTGTTCCTGCTGGCGATGCACCACGGCTGCCACCTGTCGCCCGACCAGGTAGCGGCAGCACTCACCGACGACATCGTCGAAGGCGTCCTGCGCGTATTGCGCCACGCCGGTTTCGAGGCGCGGGTCGTCACCGGCGCCGCCTGGCAGGACGTCGCCAGTCTTGGCAGCGCGTTCCCGGTGCTCGCAATTACCCGAGATGACGCCTGGATGATTGTCGCCGGCGTGCTCGGAACCGGCGCCGACGCGCAACTGGCCGTGCTCGACCCGGCGCAGGAACAACTCGGCATTACGCTGATGCGGCGCGATGCGTTTGTGGCGCAGTGGAGCGGCACGATGCTGCTGTGCCGGCGGCCGCCACCGGCGGCCCAGGCAGCGCCGTTCGGCCTGATGTGGTTCGCCGCCGAAATCGCGCGCCAGGGCGGCATTCTGCGCGATGTGTCGATCGCCGCCGTCGCCAGCAGTCTGATCGGCCTGGCAACCCCGTTATTGTACCATGTCATTATCGATCGCGTCATCCCGTATCACGCCGAGCAGACGCTGCTGACCGTGCTGGTGGTGTTCGGCGTGGTCACCGCGTTCGATGCCGTGTTCACCTATGCCCGCCAGCGGCTGATGCTGTTCCTGACCAACAAGGTCGACGCCCGCCTGGCCGCCCGCACGTTCGAGATATTGCTGTCCCTGCCGATGCCGTTCTTCGAGCGCCAGCCCGCCGGCGTGCTGGTCCGCCACATGCAGCAAACCGAGAAATTGCGGCATTTCCTGACCGGAAGGCTGTTCCAGTGCGTGCTGGATTGCGCACTGATGCCGGTGCTGCTGGCGCTGATGTGCGTCTACAGCCTGAAACTGACCGCCCTGGTCCTCGTATTCGCCATGTGCATCGCCGGCATCATTCTGCTACTGATCCCGCGTTTCCGGGTGCGCCTGAACGCGCTGTATCAGGCCGAGGGCGGCCGCCAGGCCTTTCTGGTGGAAACGCTGCACGGCATACGCACGATCAAATCCCTGGCGATGGAACCGGTGCGCCAGGGCGTGTGGAACAACCGCGTCGCGGCGGCGATTACGCGCCAGTCGGAGGTTGGGCGCATCGCAGCGGTCGCCAACACCGCAACCACGATGCTCGATCGCGTCATGCAGATCAGCGTGCTGGGAATCGGCGCGCACGCGGTGTTCGCCGGCAGCATGAGCATCGGCGCGCTGGTGGCGTTCACCATGCTGGCCGCGCGTGTCAGCGGCCCTCTGCTGCAGGTTGTCGGCCTGATCAACGAGTATCAGGAAACCGCCCTCTCGGTGCAGATGCTCGGCAGCGTCATGGATCAGCCGCCGGAGCGCGCCGCCGCGGCCAATGCGACGCGTCCGGCAATGACCGGCGCCGTCAGTTTCGATCAGGTCAGTTTCCGCTATCCCGGCGCGGTCACGCCGGCGCTGGACCGCGTGAGCTTTTCCGCGGCCCAAGGCCAGGTGATCGGCGTGGTCGGCCGTTCCGGCTCCGGCAAGACCAGCCTGATCCGACTGATCCAGGGCATCGAAACGCCGCAATCCGGGCTGATCCGGTTCGATGGCACCGACATACGCCACATCGATCTCGCGCATCTGCGGCGCAACGTCGGCGTCGTGCTGCAGGACAGTTTCCTGTTCCGCGGCACGATCCACGAAAATATCGCCGCCGGACGACCCAATGCGCCGCTCGGCGAAATAGTGCAGGCAGCGCACCTCGCCGGCGCCGACGAATTCATCGACCGCCTGCCGCTCGGCTACGAAACGCCGGTCGAGGAGGAGGCGGCGAATTTCTCCGGTGGCCAGCGCCAGCGCATCTCCATCGCCCGCGCGCTGCTTACCAAGCCGCGCCTGCTGATCTTCGACGAAGCCACCAGCGCTCTCGATCCGGAAAGCGAAGCCATCCTGCAGGAGAATTTGAAAAGCATCGCGGCCGGTCGCACCATGATCGTGGTGTCGCACCGGCTCGCCTCGCTGGTGCAGGCCGACGCAATCCTGGTGCTCGACCACGGCGCCGCCGTGGATTGCGCGCCGCACGCGACGCTGCTGCAACGCTGCCCGCTCTATCGCGGCCTGTGGCAGCAGCAGACACGACACATGGGCGTGGTCTGATGGCAGCCAACGCCGTGGCACCGGCGGCCCTTGCGTACCAGGACGATCTGGATCGCATCGAATCGGCACGGCCGCCGCAATTCCTGCGCCTGACCGCGCTGGTCGTGGCGTTCCTGGTAGTCGGCCTGATCGCCGCGTGCGCCATCACCCGCGTCGACATGGTAGCCACCGGCCGCAGCCGCCTCGCCGCCGATCATCCCACCCCGATACTGCAGCCCATGGCGCGCGCCATTATCCGCACACTTCTCGTGCGCGCCGGCGATCCGGTGCGCAAAGGTCAGGTGCTGGCAACGCTCGATCCCACCTTCACCGCCGCCGATCTGGCGTCGCTGCAGGCGCGGCAACGTTCACTGGTCGCCGAAGCGGCGCGATTGCTGGCGGAAGCGGATGCTACCACCTATGTCGTGGCTCCAGGTGCCTCGACGGAAGCCGCGCTGCAGGCCAATCTGTTTCAGCAGCGCCAGCGCGAGCACGCGGCCCGCCTGGACAGTTTCGATCAGGCCATCGCGCACGACGCCGCGGAACGCACCACGTCACTCAATCAGCGCGCCGCACTCGCGCACCAGGTCGCCATCGCCCAGGCCATCATGGATCTGCGCAAAACGCTGATGCAAGGCGCCGTCGGATCGCGCCTGCAATATCTCGACGCGGCAGCGATCCTCGCCCGCAGCGCGGGCGAACTGCAGGCACTCACCGACCGGCTTACCGAACTGGCGCACGCCACCGCCAGCCATAGCGCCGACCGCCGCGCGTTCATCGAGAACTGGCGGCGCGAGGTGCTCGATACGCTCGCCGACCGCCGCACCACGCTCGCCGAAACGGATGCCGCCGTCGCCAAGGCCGCGCACCTGGCCGACCTGATTTCCATTACCGCACCGGAAGATGGCGTCGTAATCGACGTCGCCGCCCGCGCCCCCGGCTCGATCCTCGGCGAAGGCGACGCACTGCTGACCCTGCTACCGGCGCACGCCGGCCTGCAAGCGGAACTGACGATCAAATCCGCCGATATCGGCTACATCCGCGAAGGCGATCCCGTCACGCTGAAAATAGATGCGTATCCGTTCCAACGACACGGCGCGCTGAAAGGCCGCGTACACGCAATCGCCGCCGCGTCGTTCGATCCGGACCAGGCGCACGCCGACCCGCTGACCGCCGGCGCCGTGCACCGCGTGTCGGTGGACATAACCGAAGCAGCCTTGGCCGACCTGCCCGGGGGAACTGGCCCAATGCCCGGCATGACTCTCTCCGGCGACGTAAACGTAGGCACCCGCAGCGTACTCGCCTACTTCCTCGCCCCCATCACCCGCGGCTTCCGCCAAAGCCTGCGGGAGCCATAGGGCGCTTGGGGGCGTTGTGGAAAAGAAGGCCAGGGGCTCTGCCCCTGGACCCCGCTGGGGACAAGTCCCCAGACCCCGCTAATTTTGTCGGAGGACAAGAAGGGGGGCAACGAGGCCTTGCCCACGCACTCGCTGCCCCCCTCCTTGTCCTCCGACTGAATCAATAGGTTCTAAGGACTTGTCCTTAGCGGGGGTCCAGGGGGCAGAGCCCCCTGGCCTTCTTCCTCGACCGCCCCAAGTGACCCGATGTCTTCTCGCGGCGTTGACTGGGGCGTGGTAGGCAGGTCGGGAAGGCAAGGGCGCGGATGAGTTATTGGGGCAAGGTTTTTGGTGGCGTGGCGGGTTTTGCCGTGGGTGGGCCGTTTGGCCTGGTCATGGGCGCCGCGCTGGGCCATGCGGCGGATACCGGCAATTTGCCGTTTTCGCTGCCCCGCTGGTTGAGTGATCCCTCCGGCCTGCATCCGGCTCGGGTGGCCAGTCTGTTTACGCCACGCGAGCAGGTGTTTTCGCTGTGTGTCGTCTCCCTCGCCGCCAAGCTCGCGAAGGTCGACGGCCCCGTCAGCCGCGCCGAGATTGACGCCTTCAAGCGCTGCTTTCGCATTCCGCACGAAAACGCCCGCATCATCGGCCGCCTGTTCGACCAGGCGCGCATCACGCCGGACGATTACGAACCGTACGCGCGCCAGCTCGGCGAGGCCTTCGCCGACAATCACGACACGCTGGAGGATGTGCTGGCGGGTCTGTTCGGCGTTGCCCGTGCCGACCGCGCGGTCAACGAAGCGGAGCTGCAATTTTTATCGCGCACCGCGCGCGCCTTCAATCTGGACGGCGACGCCTGGGAACGCGCACGCGCCGGCACGGCGCGGCAGGCCCGCCGGCCGGATGAGCCCGATCCGTACAAGGTGCTGGGTTTGAAGAAGAACGCGTCGGATGACGCGGTGCGCGCCGCGTGGAAAAAGCTGGTGCGCGCGAACCACCCCGATACACTGGCCAGCCGTGGCGTGCCGCCGGAGTTCGCGGCGGATGCGGGGGAAAAGGTGGCTTATATCAACGCTGCCTGGGATCGGATTAAGCGGGAGCGGAAGCTTTAAAGCCAATGGGCGAGGGGAATCGCAGTTGGAATTTTCTTGGCATGACATTTGAGCCGGACGCTTTGCCCCGAAACGAAAGCCAAATTAACAAAAGTTTTTTGGTTCTTTTTTTCAAAAAAGAACAAGAAAAAGCGCTTCTTTTTGAAAAAAGAAGCAAAAACTTTGGGGCTGTCCCAGATCCGCCAAGGATCTAGGATGGTGAAATGCATGTAAGTCGTTGTAGGCTAACAGAAAAGCAGCAAGATCGTTTGGCTGAGTTTTTCGTCGCCGGCGTGACCGCGCGATCGGCGGCGGATTTGGT
>JAATGE010000652.1 GCA_015654825.1 Rhodospirillales bacterium | reverse complement strand
AGCGTCGGCCGCGCCCAGCCAGGCGGCGCCGCCGGCCCGTCCAAGCCCGCCGCACGGTATGTTACGGGGCGCGCGATGATGGTGGCTGGTTCCACGCCCGTCATCGGCGGACGCGCCGGCGCCAGCGCGCACGGGATGACCACCGCATGCGCCTCGCGCCGCGGATCCAGGCTGATCAGGTCGTCGCGGCTTTGCGGCGAATTGCAGACGAAGATCGCATCCGGCGCGCAGGCCCGGACCAGGCGCGAATGCGCCATCGCCATCTTCCAGTTGACCACCGTATCGACATCGGTGACCGGGACGGAGTCGTGAAAACGCTGCAGCTGCCGTACGCCGGGGGGCAGTGTTACCGGCCGCGGCATGCAGAACAGCACCGCGTCGAACCGTTCCGCATCAAGCCGTTTCAGCATCGGCAGCGGCAGGTGGGCGCAGCGGTCGATGATGCCGCTGACCGACAGGTCGGTGGCGTAGAAGGGCTGCGCCAGAACCCGCGCCCGCTGCTCCGGCGCCAGGGTGCGGCCGAACAGGATGCGCCACAGCGCGTTCAATTGCGTGCCGTCCGCCAGCGGCAGCAGGCTGTGCCGGGTGCGGGCGATCTGGCGCAGTATCTGGCCCTGCTGCAGCAGCGACAACGGAAACGGCCGCGGCACCGGGCGGCCCCAGTTGCGCTCCATCCAGTGCAGCACGGCGGCGGTCAAGGCGGGGTGGTCGGGCCGCCCGGGGCGCACATGCGGCAGATCGTGGCGCGCGGTGGGCATCAGCAGGCCCGACACCTCGACGCTTTCCAGTTCGCACAGCATGCCGAAAATCAGCCGCAAATCCTGCGCCACGCCGACATAGCCGTCGGCGGCATGCGACAGGTCCACCAGCACGCGCGCTGCCGGCGCACGGCTCATCGGCCGCAGCGCAGGGGCTGCGATATTGGTCGGCGTCCGGGTCAGCATCGAGATCTCGCCAATCTCACGCGCAGGGTCCCCCCGCCAAAACGGACAAAACAATGCCCTGGCGATCTATAAGCTGGCAACCCGCCTCCGGGTTGCAGCAATGCGGTAACGGCTTGTAACGTTCCATCGGACTGTTCAGAGGGTGCCCCCGCGACGGCCGACCGCCGCGCCGAGCCGCAGCCGCAGCGCCTGCAATCGTATGAAGCCCTGCGCATCCGCCTGATTGTAGGCGCCCTGGTCGTCCTCGAACGTTACTACTCTGGTCGAATACAGGCTGTTCGGGCTCTCCCGGCCGATCACCGTGACGTTGCCCTTGTACAGTTTCAGCCGCACCCGCCCGGTGACGGACGGCTGGCTGGCGTCGATTAGCGCCTGCAACATCCGTCGCTCCGGCGCGAACCAGAACCCATTATAGATCAGCTCCGCGTACCGCGGCATCAGGCTGTCCTTCAAGTGCGCCGCCTCGCGGTCGAGCGTAATGCTTTCGATGCCGCGATGGGCCGCGAGCAGGATCGTGCCGCCGGGCGTTTCGTACACGCCCCGGCTCTTCATGCCGACAAAACGGTTCTCTACCAGATCGAGCCGGCCGATCCCGTTGTCCCGGCCCAGCGCGTTGAGCCGCGTCAGCAGCGCCGCCGGCGATAAGGTTTCGCCATCGACAGCAACGGGGTCGCCGTGCGCGAAATCGATGCTGATCACGGTGGGGCGATCGGGTGCCGCCTCGGGACTGATGGTGCGCTGATACACCATCTCGTCGGGCGCGCGTGCCGGGTCCTCGAGGATCTTGCCCTCCGACGAAGAATGCAGAAGATTCGCATCGACACTGAACGGTGCCTCGCCGCGCTTGTCCTTCGCAATGGGAATCTGGTGCTGCTCGGCGAATTCCAGCAGTTTCGTTCGGCTGGTCAGATCCCATTCGCGCCACGGCGCGATCACCGTGATATCCGGCTTCAGCGCGTAGTACGCCAGCTCGAACCGCACCTGGTCGTTGCCTTTGCCGGTGGCGCCGTGCGCCACGGCGTCGGCGCCCACGGCCTCGGCGATCTCGATCTGGCGCTGCGCGATCAGCGGCCGCGCAATGCTGGTGCCGAGCAGGTACTGGCCTTCGTAAAGCGCATTGGCGCGGAACATCGGGAATACGAAGTCGCGCACGAAGGTCTCGCGCAGATCCTCGACAAAAATCTCCCGGACGCCGAACATCTCGGCCTTGCGCCGGGCCGGCTCCAGTTCATCGCCCTGGCCCAGGTCGGCGGTGAACGTCACGACCTCGCAGCCATAGGTGGTCTGCAACCAGCGCAGAATGACACTGGTATCGAGCCCGCCCGAATACGCCAATACGACCTTTTTGACCGCAGTCGCCGCCATGCAACCCTCCGCCGACGGCGCCATGAACCACCGCCCACCGAGCCACGCAAGCCAGCCGCCGGAAGGCCGGACCCGCCGAGGCGCGGCGGACCCGGCGGGCACGGCAGCCGGCGGCCCTGACAAGCGGTGCCGGCAAACCGGACCTGCTTCGGCCGTTCGGGGCGCTGTCTTTCGTCTTTGGCTGACTAAATAGCGTATCAGGAACTTGTGCTTAGCCGGGCGGGCGGGCAATGCCCCCGCCCTGTTCCTCCCGACCAACGCCCTGGGCGCGCAGCATTGGCCGGCGGTCGTTGTGCGGGCTACAGGTGCAGTTGTGGCCGACATCGATCCCTTCGCCGATAGTGTATTCCTGAGCCGCCTGCAGAAGCTGCTGCCCATGCTCGGCAGCGAGCAGCCGGGCGAGGCGGAGGCCGCGCGCCGCAAGCTGCGCGAGCATCTGGGTCACCACCGGCTGACCTTTCTCGACGTGGCGCAGCGCCTCGGCGGCGCCACGCACAGCGTGCGCGAGGCAAGCCTGGAGCGCCAACTGGCGCTGACGCGGGCGGCCAGGGAAGAGGCCTCGCGGGATGCGATGCTGGCGGGGGGCCGCGTCAGGACCCTGGAGGAAGAGCTCGACCATACCTCCGCAGAGCTCGCCAACACCGTGGCGGGCCAGGGCCGGATCAGGGCGTGGGCCGCCGCCGGCTGGTGTGTGGCGATCATCGTGGCCGCGGTGAGCTTTGGGCCGGAGCTGACCAGGAATAGCCGGCTGCTGCATCCGCTCGACCACGGACGCGAAAGCTCGGCGACGATCGATCTGAACGGGCCGATTACCGCGCAGACCCGCGCCGCGGGCCAGAACGACGCCAGCCTGCACCTGCAAGCGGGCGAACGCCCGGGCCAGGCGGCGGTGCAGGACCTGCCGATCCGCCTCAGTCCCAATGACGACGCCACGGTTCGGGCGTTCCTGAACCAGGGCGAGCACGTGGCGATCCGCCAGGAGGTGCGCAGCAACGGCCAGACATGGCTGCTGATCAGAACCGGCACCGGCACCGGCTGGGTGCGTGCCGGCGATGTGCTGCACTAGGAGCGTCGAGCGGAGCTTAGCCCCCGAGCGACATCGTCGAACGAGCAACAATAAACAAAAGTTTTTGCTTCTTTTTTCAAAAAGAAGTCTTTCCGTTCTTTTTTGAAAAAAAGAACCAAAAAAACTTTTATTCGTTAGGCATTGTTCCTGGCTCGCGCGCCCGGTTGCCGCCGGCGCGCCGGCCTGCCAAGTTCCGGCCTCCCATTATCTGGCGGGCCGGGCCCGCATACCCGGAGCTTTCCGCATGACGATCGTTCGCCGCCGTGCCGCCTTGTTGTTGGCGCTGCTGACTTCGGCCGCGCTGACGCCGCCGGCGCGTGCCGCGCTGCCGCGCTATCCCAACGCCCATGGCGGGCAGATCGTGTTCGTGGCCGACGGCAATCTGTGGGAGGTCGGGCGCAATGGCGGGGTGGCGCACAAGCTGACCAGCGACCCCGGCCAGGACATGATGCCGCGCTACTCGCCGGACGGGAAATGGATCGCCTTTACCGCTAACTACCAGGGCAATGTCGATGTCTATGTCATTCCGGCCGGCGGCGGTGCTGCGCGCCGGCTAACCTTCCAGTCCGACATCTATGAAAAGACCGGCGGCCGGCACGGGCCGGATAACATGGTGGTGACCTGGACTCCCGATTCGAAGAACATCGTGTTCCTGTCGCGTCGTATGGCGTGGAACGCGAGGATCGCGCAGCCATTCGAGGTGTCGGTGGCGGGCGGCCTGCCGGTGGAAATGCCGCTCGACAGCGGCGGGTTGCTGACCTACGGGCCGGACGGCCACAGCATTGCCTACAACCGCATCTTCAGCAATTTCCGCACTTGGAAACGCTACCAGGGCGGCCTGGCGCAGCAGGTTTTTACTTACGATTTCGATACGAAAAAGCTGAACCAGGTCACCGACTGGAAGGGCACCAACACCTCGCCGATGTGGTATGGCAGGAAGATCTATTTTCTTTCTGATCGGGACAGCAACCTGCGCGCGAATATCTGGGTCTATGACCAGGATACGAAACAGACGCGCGAGGTTACGCATTTCACCGACTACGACATCGATTTTCCGTCGCTCGGCGATGATGCGATCACGTTCCAGCAAGGCGGCAAGCTGTACGTGCTGGACCTGCCGACGGAACAGCTGCATGCGCTGAACCTGACGGTACCGGATGACGGCATCCGCACGCAGCCGCGCACCGTTGGCGTCAGCGGCGATATCCGCGATACCGACATGGCGCAGCAGACCGACTATGCGCTGTCGCCGAACGGCAAGCGCGCACTGTTTTCCGCGCGCGGCGATATTTTCTCCGTGCCGGCCGAGGATGGCACCATTCGTAACGTGACCGGCACGCCGGGTGCCGACGAGGATCATCCGGCCTGGTCGCCGGACGGCAAGACCGTGGCCTACACCACCGATACGACCGGCGGCCAGCAGATTGGCATTCGCCCGGCCACTGGTGGCGCCGAGAAAATCCTGACCCATTTCTCGACGGGCTACCTGTATGGTCCTGTGTTCTCGCCGGACGGCAAGCTTTTGGCATTTTCCAACAGCGACCATCGTCTTTGGCTGACCGGCACCGACGGCGGCGGGCTGCGCGCCGTCGCTCAGGATCCATTTGCGGAAATTCACGATCAGAGTTTCTCGCCCGACGGCCGCTACCTGGCCTACAGCCTGCATCGCGACGGTCAGCAGCGGGCGCTGTGGATTTACGACATCGATGCCGGCCGCGGCACGATGATCAGCGAGAAGCTCAGCGACGATGCGGCGCCAGTGTTCTCGCCGGACGGCAAATACCTGTATTTCCTCTCGGCCCGGCACGAAAATCCTGTGCCGTCGGACAACGAGTTCAACTTCGCCGTGGTCAAGAGCGCGGGCATCTACGTCATTCCGCTGACCCGCGACGGTGCCTCGCCGTTCGCGCCGCGCTCCGACGAGGGAGCGGTGGAGGCCAAGAAGGCCGACGACGGCGGGGATTGGAAGCCCGGCGCCAGCAAGCCGATCCATATCGACTTCGATGGGTTGATGGCGCGCGCCGTCGCCGTGCCGGTGGATGCCGGCAATATCGTTTCGCTGGATGTGCGCGCCAACAAGCTGATCTACCAGACCCAGCCGCCGCAATTGCTGGAAGGCAGTCTGCCGGGCGAGAAATCGGCGCTGCATGTCTACGATATCGAGAAGCGCAAGGACGGTGTGGCGGAGCAGGGGCTGGATAATTACAGCCTTTCCGCCGACGGCAAGAAGGTGCTGATCAAGCAGGAGAAGGACTGGATCGTCACTGACGCGGCCGCATCCGATGGCGGCAAGGACGGCGACAAGAAGACGCTGAAGCTGGACGACATGCGGCTGCGCGTGGACCCACGTGCCGTATGGAACGAAGTGTTCGACAATGGCTGGCGGCTGGAGCGCGACTTTTTCTACAGCACGGTCATGAACGGCATTAACTGGAACGAAATTCACGATACCTACCGCAAGCTGCTGCCGCTGGCCGGCTCGCGCGAGGATGTGAATTATCTTATCGGCCAGGTCATCGGCGAATTGGCCAATTCCCACACCTATGTCGGCGGCGGCGATGACGGCGATCCCACCGAGGCAGTGCGCACACCGGTGCTCGGGGCGGATTTCGCGCTGGACGCCGCGAGCGGGCATTACAAATTCGCGAAAATCTACCCGGGCGACAATACCCGCGCCGACTACCGCAGTCCGCTGACGGAGCCCGGCATCGGGGTCCGCGAAGGCGACTTGCTGGTAGCGGTCAACGGCACCGAGCTGCGCGCGCCGGAAACGCCGTACAGCGCGATGGTGGGGATTACGCCGGACGAAACGGTGACGCTGACAGTTACTGACAGCAGTGGTGGCAGGCGGCGTGACGTGGTCGTGAAGCCGTTGAAGGGCGAGCTTTCGGTGCGGGAAAAGGAGTGGATCGACCACAACCGCGCGACGGTAGATCGGCTTTCGGGCGGCCGGGTGGGTTACGTCTACCTTTCGGATATGGAACAGCTCGGCCTGCAGCAATTCGTCCGCCAGTTCTATGGCCAGCTTACCAAGCAGGCGCTGATCATGGACGACCGCTGGAATGGCGGGGGCTTCGTCGATCAGATGGTGCTGGAGCGCCTGCGCCGCGTGCTGATCGGGCTGGATTCCAACCGCGAACACAGCGTGACGCCGATTCCCAATCAGGTGCTATCGGGCCCGAAGATCTGCCTGATCAATCATTATTCCGCTTCGGATGGCGACATATTTCCGTATTTCTTCCGGCAGTACGGGCTCGGCAAATTGCTGGGGACCCGCACCTGGGGAGGCGTGCGCGGCATTCGCGGCGAGTGGAAGATGATGGACGGTGGATTTGTAACGATCCCGGAGGAGGCGATGTTCAGTCTGTCCAGCCAATGGACGATCGAGAATCACGGCGTTGATCCGGACATCGAAGTGGAGAACCTGCCGTCCGAATTAATGGCGGGCCATGACAAGCAGCTGGAGACGGCGGTGGATCTGATGGTGAAACAGATCGGCAATACGCCGGCGGGGCTGCCCAAGGCGCCGCTGCTGCTGCCGGCGTACCCGCCGGATGGTGATGTGCCTGGGCCGGCGCATTAGGGCAGGGATAAGGAAGGCCAGGGCTCT
>JAATGE010000147.1 GCA_015654825.1 Rhodospirillales bacterium | reverse complement strand
GCGGCGCAGCACGGCGCGCAGGCGGGCTTCGAATTCGGCCAGGTCGAATGGTTTGAGGATGTAATCGTCGGCGCCTTCGTCGAGCCCCGCGATGCGATGCGCGACGGCGTCGCGTGCCGTAAGAATAAGCGTAGGCAGTATCGAGTGCGAGCGCACCAGGCGCAGCACCTCCATGCCGTCCATATCCGGCAGCCCGAGATCCAGCACCATGGCGTCGTAGGTAGTACAGCCGATGCGAGCAAGCGCTTCGCTGCCGCTGCGCACCGCATCGACGGAGAATCCCCGAGCGCCAAGATAAGAAGAAATCATATCGATGAGCTCGCGATTATCCTCAACGAAAATAAGTTTCATGACCGACCAAGAAACAAAAATTTTTTGGTTCTTTTTTCAAAAAAGAACGCCTTCCCGAAAACTTTTGTTAATTTTTCATTGCCGCCTTTTGCCGAAGCTCTGCCTTTACCCTGGCCCCCTTACGTTCCAGTCCCGGTCGCAGCAATTCCTGCAGCCAAGGCGCCGACGCGGCCAATTTCGCCAGGATCAGCGTGGTGGCCGGCATGGCGCGTTCCCGTTTGCGGTCCATGATGCAAGCCAGGATCGCTTGAGCGACCTGCTCGGCGGACAGGAACGGTTGCGAAAATACCAGGTCCGGCGTGTGGTCAAGGTCGTTCAATACGAAGCCGGTGGTGATCGGCCCCGGCGAGACCGCGCACAGCGCGACGCCGTCGGCGCGCAATTCGATGCCGGCGGCGAACGTAAACGCGCGCAGGCCCCATTTGCTGGCGCAGTAACTGGCCTCGCCCGGCAGCGGTATGTGTCCCGCGATGCTGGCCACGTTCACCACCACGCCGCGCGTCGCCTTCAGGTAAGGCAGCGCCATGTGGGTCAGCAGCATGGGCGCCTTCAGGTTGGTATCCAGCACCTGTTCGACGCCGTCGGCGCTGATATCGGCGAAATTGCCGCGCACGTTGGTGCCGGCATTATTGACCAGTATATCGATACGGCCGTGGCGCTCGATCGCCGCCGCGACCAGGTGTTCGAGGTCGGCGCGGCGCGAAACATCGGTCGGCACCGCGAGCCCGCCGACCGCGTCGGCCACGCGCCGCAGCGTTTCAGCAGTACGCGCGGCCAGCACGATCGTGGCGCCGAGCGATGCCAGCAGCAGCGCCGCCGCCTCGCCCACGCCACTCGAGGCACCGGTAATGACCGCCACCTTGCCCGCCAGTTCGCGCACCAATTCGCCGCTTGCCATCCCGATGCCCCCTTTGCCGCCTGAAGCGGCATCATGCGCCCGCGTATGGCAGCGCCGCCAGCCACGCGAGGTCCACAACGCCGCCGGGCAACGGGGGGCCAGCCAGAATTTCCGCCGGTGCGGAAGGTTCGCCGAGGTGGCTGACAATTGCCGCGGCGCCCGGGAAGGGGCCGCGGCCGCCATAGAGGCTCGTCGTGACGACGCAGCGCAGCCCGGCGCCGAGCGCGCTTTGCAGCCCGTTCCAGGTGTCCTCGAACGCGACGCACGCGCCGGCCGCCAGCCCGAGGCGGCGCAGCGCCAGGCAGAACACGTCCGGCGCGGGTTTCTTGGCGCCCACCTCGTCGCCGGCGGCGATGACCTCGAACGGCGGCAGCGGCGCGCAGGCCGCCAGCAGCGCCTCCACGTTGGCCGGGCTGGTGGTGGTGGCAATGGCGAGTTTCACGCCGGCGGCGTGGGCGGCGCGCAGCAGGCGCCGCACTCCGGGGCGCAAATGCAGGCCGCCGGTTTCCACCAGCCGCTTGTAGTGCGCCGTCTTGGTCGCATGCAGCGCCGCCACCTCGTCGGCGGGCAGCACGCGGAAGTGCCTGATGCGCTCCTTGCCGCCGGTGACGCAGAGCAATTCGCCGTACAGCGCCTGGTCCCAATGCCAGCCGGGACCGCCCTCCGCGGCGAACGCGGCATTGAACGCGGCGCGGTGCAGTTCCTCCGTTTCGGCGAGCGTGCCGTCGACATCGAAGATCAGTGCAGTCGGGTGGGGCATTGCGTGGACCAGGGACAGGAGGCCCGGGGACCCGAGCCCATTTCATAGGCCGCACATCGACTTTGATCGTCTACTCGATCAAGGTGGAAGGAATTATTCGTTGAACCATGGAACGCGGCGGGCCCCGGTCCGGCGCGCCGTTGGCGGCCGCCGGCCGGCGACAGACGGCGTGCCATGGGAGAGCGCCATGGGGGACAAAACCAGCCCGAACGCGGCCGCTGGCGCGCGCCGCCCGGTGCTGCTGCGGGACTACCGGCCGAGCGAAGCATCGCCGCCGGGGGGGCGCGAAGCAACCGCGGTACGGGTCATGCACGCCAACGGCTGCGGTGCCTTCGGCACTCTCACGATCACCCACGACATTACGCGCTACACGACGGCAAGGATCTTTTCGCGGGTCGGCCAGCAGACCGGCGTGCTGGCACGGTTCTCGGCCCTCGCCGGTGCGCCGGGTGGCGCCGGCGGCGAACGCGATGTGCACGGGTTCACAATGAAATTTTATACCGAGGAGGGCAACTGGGACCTCGTCGGCAGCAACTCGCCGGTGTTTTTCGTTCGCGACCCGCAAAAATTCGCCGAACTCATGCGGGCGCAACGGCGCGATCCGCGAACCGGCCGGTGCGATGCGAGTGCCATGTGGGATTTCTGGTCGCGGTCGCCGGAAAGCCTGCACCAGGTAACCATGCTGATGAGCGACCGCGGCCGGCCGCCGAGCCCGCGCTGCATGAACGGCTACGGCGGCCACACCTACAGTTTCTGGAACGATGCCGGCGCGCGGCACTGGGTCAAGTTCCATGTCAGGACGCGGCAGGGCCACGCGCTGCCGACCGGCGGCGAGGCGGAAAGCTGGCAGCTGGATTTGTGCGGCGCGATCAAGCGCGGTGCGTTTCCGCGCTGGATCATGGGCGTGCAGATCATGCCGGAAGCGGATGCGGCGACCACGCCGTACAACCCGTTCGACGTGACCAGGGTTTGGCCGCACCGCGATTATCCGCTGCACGAAGTCGGCATTGTAGAACTGAACCGGAACGAAGCGGACGGCGTTTCCGATATCGAATTGGCGGCGTTCAGCCCATCGAACGTGGTGCCCGGCATCGGCTTCAGCCCGGACAGGATGTTGCAGGCCCGCATATTCAGTTACGCCGATGCGCATCGCGAGCGCCTTGGCGCGCACTATGCGGCACTACCGGTGAACCGGCCGAAGATCGTGCCGCCCGACGCCGCGGAGGACGGGGCCTGGCGCTTTTTCGTGCCAGGAACCGGCGCCGCGGACCCGCCTGGCGGCCAGCGCGCGGGCGATGACGATTATACCCAGCCGGGCAACCTGTACCGGCTCATGGACCATGGGCCGCGGGAACTTCTGTTCGGCAACATCGCCGCGGCCATGGACGGCGTGCCGCAGGACATCGTGGAGCGGCAGCTGGCGCAATTCGGCCGGGCGGATCCCGGCTACGGCAATGGCGTGGCGCGGGCGCTGGCCGCGCGCCGTGGCCTCAAAAAGGCGCGTGGTATTAATGCCCGCTTAATGCATTCGCGGCAAAGTGGGGCGGCAACTTTACAGCAGGTCAGTACCGCCATGAGCATCGGCAGCGTTTCATCCGCGTCCGCGGGTACCTCGCAACTCGCGCAG
>JAATGE010000442.1 GCA_015654825.1 Rhodospirillales bacterium | reverse complement strand
TCGATGCCCTTGGCGGCGTCGATCACCATGACGGCGGAATCGACCGCGGTCAGGGTGCGGTAGGTGTCCTCGGAAAAATCCTCGTGGCCGGGTGTGTCGAGCAGGTTGAACACGCAGCCGGAATATTCGAATGTCATGACGCTGGTGACAACGGAAATGCCGCGTTCGCGTTCGATGCCCATCCAGTCCGAGCGCGTGCGCCGGCGCTCGCCCTTGGCGCGCACGTTGCCGGCGAGCTGGATGGCGCCGCCGGCGCGCAGCAGGCGTTCGGTCAGCGTGGTTTTGCCGGCATCCGGGTGGCTGATGATGGCGAAGGTTCGGCGCCGGCGGATTTCCGAGGCGAGGCTCATGAAGTGCGGATCTTTCGCGGCGATTGCGTTCAGGCGGCGTCGCGGCAGCCGCCGTCCTTGAGAACGCGCGTGGTGGAGGCGGGGTGGCGGGCCAGCATCGTGGCCGGGCGGATCGGGCGGGGCACCAGATTGCCGCCGCAGTTGGGGCAGACGCCGCCCAGCACCTGGTCCGCGCAGGTTGCGCAAAAGGTGCATTCGTAGGTGCAGATGCGCGCGTCCGGGGAGTTTGGCGGCAGGGCGCGGTCGCAGCACTCGCAGTTGGGGCGGAGGTCGAGCATGCGGGTCACATAGGCGGCCCAAGGAAGGAAGGCCAGGGCAGAGCCCTGGCCTTCCTTCTCTTGTCATCGCAGTGTACTGCCATGGAAATGTCCACAATCGGCCTGCCACCCAGGCGAGAGCGCGCGGCGGCGGGCGCCGCTGCGCGCCAGCACATGCCTCGCGCGCACCACGCGGACTGGGTGCCCCCGGCCGATCGTCGCAACCCGGTCGACATCCTGGTGGCACAGGGGCGTACGCGAATTCAGGAGCTGCTGCCGACGCGCTATGAGCGCATGCGCGCCTCGGCCTTTGCTTTCATGCGCGGTTCGGCCGCGGTCATGGCCGCCGACCTGGCCGGGCAGCCACGCTCCGGCCTCGATGTGCAATTGTGCGGCGACGCGCATCTGGCGAATTTTGGCAGCTACGCCTTGCCGGGCGGCCCAAGGCTATTCGACGTTACCGATTTCGACGAGACGCTGCCCGGGCCGTTCGAATGGGATGTCAAGCGCCTGGCCGCGAGTTTTGCCGTGCGGGGCGGTGAGGCGGGGCTGGACAAGGCGGCGCGTCGGGCGCTGGCCGCGCGTTCGGTGCGCAACTATCGCAAGCACATGGCGCGGCTGGCGAAACTCTCGCCGTCCGATGTGTGGGACAGCCGGATCGATCTGGCGGACGCGATCGATGCGGTGGATGATCGCGCGATCCGCCACGCCATCAAGAAACACCTGCGCGCGGCCGGGCGGGCGCATGGCGGACAGCACGGGCTGGTGGAACAGAAAGGCGACGGCCCGCGCATTCGCGATCACGGCAGCACCGAACATATCGATCGGCTGCGCTCAACCAGCGAGACGGCGTTCGAGGCCTACCGTCTGGCGGCGCCGGCGCATCTGGCGGCGTTGCTGCGGCGTTACCGACTGGCCGATACCGCGTTCAAGGTAGTAGGGGTGGGATCCGTCGGCACGTTCTGCGCGCTGGGGCTTTTTGTCTCGGGTGACGGGGAAATCCTGCTGTTGCAGGCGAAGGAAGCGCAAGCCTCGGTGCTGGAGGTGGGGCTGCCGGCCTGGGGTTTCGCGCACCAGGGCGAACGCGTGGTGGCCGGGCAGCGATTGTTGGAGGCGGCGCCGGACGTTTTTCTTGGTTGTCCGCCGGCGCAAGTCGACGGACGCTGGTTTTATATACGTCGGCTGAAGGATTCGCGCCTGGTGGGCGTTGCGGAGCTGATGGAGGCCGAGGCCCTGGATTTTTCGGCCGCGTTGTGTGGTCGCACGCTGGCGCGCGCGCACGCCCGTGGCGGCGACGCGGTGGTACTGGCAGGCTATATGGGGCAGGGCGAGGGTTTTGATGGGGCGGTGGCCGATTTCGCCATGGCCTACGCCGAGCAAACAGTGCGTGACTGGCAGGATTTTTGCGCGGCGCTGGAGAGCGGACGGTTGGGAATCACCTGATGTTGCCTCAAGAGATACTGGCGCGGGCGCCGATGGTGCTGGATGCATTTCGCGCACGCGGCTGGAAGCTGGCGACGGCGGAAAGTTGCACGGGTGGTTTGATTGCCGCGACGCTGACATCGGTGGCGGGGTCTTCCGACGTCGTGGAGCGTGGGTTTGTTACGTATTCGAACGAGGCAAAGACGGAAATGCTCGGCGTGCCGGCGGCGTTGATCGCGGCGTACGGGGCGGTGAGCGCGGAGGTCGCGGCCGCAATGGCTGCGGGCGCGCTGATCCACTCCCATGCGGATGTTGCGGTGTCGGTGACGGGCGTTGCCGGGCCCGGGGGTGGCACGGCGGCGAAACCGGTGGGTCTGGTCTGGTTCGGATGTTTGGCGCGGGGCGGCGCGGTCGAGGCGGTGTCGCACATATTTCCCGGCGATCGGCAGGCGGTACGGGCCGCTTCGGTGAACGTCGCGTTCGATCTGCTCGTCGCCAGCAGATAGTTCCAATCTCCGGAAGGATTAACACATCCAAGAATGCCAGGGCAGAACCTCCCATAAGAGCGAAGGTAAGGATTATAGAACGAAATCAATAAGTTGAATTTTAATGGCTTCGCCGGCCAGGGGGCTCTGCCCCCTGGACCCAAGACGGCGTGCCGCCGCTGTCATTAGCGCTGCGCGGCGGGAGTCTTCTGTACTGATCTTGCAGACTTGTTGCCCTGGCCTATTGGTTCGGCGTCAATGCCGGACTCGGAACAGATTAAATGGGGTCTGGGGCCTCCGGCCCCAGCGGGTCCAGGGCAGAGCCCTGGCCTTCACTTTTCAAAAAAACCTTCAGTGCAGAACTTTCGATGCCGTGGTGGATTTGGGTTCAGCGTAGTCGATCCGGGAGCGCATGGCAAATTTGGCTTGCCATATCGTCACGAGTCCGTAGTGCGATTTAGGTGGCGGTGACGCCTTGCAACTGCGCGGCAAGTTCCGCGTGGCCGCGCTCGGTCGCGTACTCCGCGGCATGCTTGCCGCTGTCATCCGTTATATCCGCGTGCGCGCCGAACCGGACCAGAAGCGCCACCAGCTCTGCATTGCCGTTCGCGGCGGCCACGTGCAACGGGGTCATTCCTCGCGCCTGCGTAAGGTTTGGGTCGGCACAGGCGGCGAGCAGTTTTTCGACGGCCCGCAAATCGCCTGCGGAGGTTGCGGCGTGGATGGCCGCGACGGACTGGGCGTTAGTCGCGCGGGCGTCCAGATCCGATGTTTGCGGCAGCAGGATATCGAATATGGCCGCTTGCCGAAAGAAGGCGGCGAGGCCGAGCGCGGTAAATCCGTCCGGCGCGCGCGCATCCGCGCTCCAGCCCTCGGCCAGGGCGCGGCGCACGCGGTCGGCGTCGCCCACGATGATTGCTTCGAACGGATCGATGTCCGATCGGGTCGCGCGGATCAGGGAAACGGCCGGTGCAGCGCCGCAATAGGCGGCGAAGGCCAGCAGGGATGCGCCCTCCGCGGTGCGGATTTCGGCGGTTTCCGGTTGCTGTTGCAGCAGAAGGCGAAGGCCCTCGATATTGCCGCCGCGGATGAAGTCGATGGCTGTGGTCATGGGACAGATCCATGATGCATAGCTATGCTATGTAACATTCGACCGCGATATGTCAATCAGGATTGCGCGATGGCTTCGGCCAGTTGGTCGAGCGCCGGCATCAGGGCATGGAGCGCGGCGGGATCGAGTTTGGCAACGACGGCGCGGATTATTTCCAACCGGCGGGCGCGCGCAAGTTCGAATATCGCGCGTCCGGCCGGGGTGATTTCGACCAGCTGGACGCGGCGATCGTCGGCACTGGCACGCCGGGTGACTGCGCCGGCGGCCATTAGCGACGTTACCAGCCGGGACATCGTAGGCTGGGCGACCTGCTCGAGTTCCGCGAGCCGGTTTATTGGCAGGGCGCCGGAAAAATATAGCACCGAAAGGACCGAAAGCTGCGCCGGGCCCACGGTGGCTTCCCGGTCGGCGACGCGCGCCCGGCGAAGCAGGCGGACGGCGCAACTGTGAAGGCGCTCGGCAACTTCCTCGATGACCATGGCGTGGCCGACGCTCCCACTCAGGATAGGTCCCCCGACTCCGTAAATCGCATGGGGCAAGATTGTACAGAACACTCCCGCCGCGCAGCGCCAACGACAGCGGCGGCACGCCGTCTTGGGTCCAGGGGGCTGAGCCCCCTGGTCGGCGAAGCCATCCTATTCAACTCATTGATTTCGTCCAGTAATCCGTATCTTCACGCGTATGGCGCAGACCCCTGGCCCTTTTGCTTCCTCCTGGCACGCCCGGTGCTAGTCTTCCGCCATGCCGAACGACGCCCAACCCGACAACACGGCCGCGACTGATCTGCTGGGCCAGATGGAGCGCGCCCGCGCCCGCGCCGCGGAGGACCCGTTCGGCAATCCCGTGCTCGCGGTGGCGCTTTCGATCAGCCGCCAGATGGACGAGGGCGAGCTGACCGAACCGCAAGTCGCGGCGCTGATCCGCGACCTGAGGGACGCCGCGTTCGCCGGCCGGGCACGTCGGCTGGCGTCCTATGTGGGCCTCGGTGCCGGTGGCGGCGCGCAGGTGGCCTGGCGCGCGCTCGCCACGCGACTGATCCGGCCGGACCCCGACGACAGCCCGGTCAAACTGGCCAAATTCCGCGCCGAGATGGAGCGCACGCGGTTTTCCGCGGTGTTCACGGCGCACCCGACATTTGGTCATCCGCCGGAGGTTTTCGCCGCGTTGGCGGAAGCCGCCAGCGGTCGGCCGCCCAACACGTGTTTCGTCAGTCACCGCCCCGGCAAGATTACGCTTGCCGATGAATTCGCCGCGGCCCAACTGGCCATTACGCACGGGCGTGATGCCCTGGATGGCCTCACCCGCGCGCTGCTCACGGAGGCGCGGGCCGTCTGGCCGGACAAATGGGCGGAGATCGTGCCGCGGCCGGTAACGCTGGCCAGCTGGGTCGGCTACGATACGGATGGCCGCACCGACATCGGCTGGTGGGACACGCTGCGGCTGCGCCTGGTCATGAAACGGGCACAGCTCACCCGGTTGCGGGCCCAGGTGCAGCCGATCGAGGCGGCCGCTTCGCTCGTGGCGCGCCTGGTCGGGGCCGAGGCGGAAGTGCAGAAGCAGATCGCGGCCTGCCCAGGCGGTCCGGATCCGGCCAGGACGGAAGCATTCGCTGCTGCCCTGGTGCATGGCCGCGAGACCGCCGTGTTGAGTCCGGTGGTGCTGGCGCCGTTATTCGGCGCCGCCATCAAGCAGGCCGGCGACGAGGACAAGATGACGCTGGCCGTGGCCCGCGCCGGGTTGTTCGCACACGGCATGTCGCTGGCCCACACGCATGTGCGGTTGAATGCCAGCCAGGTGCACAACGCCGTGCGCTTGCGGCTTGGCTTGGAGGACCCTCCAGCCGATCGCGCCCGCCGACGCACGTTGCTGGCGTCGCTGAACGCCGCCCTCGATGTGGTCACCGACCAGAAATTCAATTTTGGCGCGTTGCTCGCGGAACAGTCGTCCGCCACCCGGCTGATGATGACGGTGGCGCAGATGCTGAAGCATATCGATGCCGCGACGCCGGTGCGCTTCTTGATTGCCGAGACGGAAAGCGGTGCCACGCTGCTGGCGGCATTGTGGCTGGCGCAACTGTTCGGCATCGATCGGATGGTCGAAATCAGCCCGCTGTTCGAAACGGCGGAGGCGCTGGAACATGGCAACCGGGTGCTGGAGGAAGCGCTGCGCAGCGCTCATTTCCGCGCCTATTTGCGCGAGTGCGGACGGCTTTGCCTGCAATTCGGCTACAGCGATTCCGGCCGTTACGTCGGGCAGTTGCCCGCCAGTTATTTGATTGAGCGGCTGCGGCTGAAGGTCGTGGAATTGCTGGCGCGGCACGGGCTGCCGGATGTGGAGCTCGTGCTGTTCGATACGCATGGCGAAAGCATCGGCCGCGGCGGGCATCCGGGGTCGTTGCTGGATCGCCTGCGGTATCTTTCGCCTTCCGTCGCACGCCAAAGGCTGGCGGCGGCGAAAATCGTGGTGCGCGAGGAGAGCGCGTTTCAGGGCGGCGACGGCTACCTGCTGTTCGGCACGCCGGAACTGGCGGGTGCGACTGTGGCGGCGATCGCGCGGCACGCGTTCGCCAGCGTGCCGACCAGCACCGATCCGATCTATGCCGAGCCGGATTTCGCCGCGGATTTTTTCGCCAGCGCCGGCGCCGCCATGCAGGGCCTGGTCGAGGATCGGGGGTATGCGGCGCTGCTCGGGGCGTTCGGGCCGGCGCTGCTCGATCCCACCGGCAGCCGTCCGCCGGCGCGGCAGTCCGATCTCGGGGGGCCCGCGGTGATCCGCCACCCGAGCCAGTTGCGGGCGATCCTGAACAACGCGATTCTGCACCAGGTCGGCTGGTGCGCGAACACGCTGCAGGGGGTCGGCACGGCGGCTTCCCGCATGCCGGAGCAGTTTACCGAAATGCGTGAGGGCAGCCCGCGCTTTCGCCGGGCGCTGGATTTTGCCTCGCACGCGCTGCTGCACTCGGACCTCGATGTGCTGCGCGCGGTCATATCGCTGATGGATCCCGGAAGCTGGCTGGATCGCGCGGCGCAGGCGCGGCGGCCGGGGCGGGCGCGGGCGTTGGCGGATATCGCGACGGCGCTCGAGCATCTGGATCTGTGGGCGCCCGCTCAGGCGATGTTTCGGCGCATCCAGGCCGACCACGTGCGGCTGCGCGAGGCCTGGCCCGATGCGCCGCGCATGGCGAC
The DNA here is from genome assembly GCA_015654825.1 of Rhodospirillales bacterium. Classification (GTDB taxonomy): domain Bacteria; phylum Pseudomonadota; class Alphaproteobacteria; order Acetobacterales; family Acetobacteraceae; genus CAJCIS01. The sequence continues at coordinate 1,238 of JAATGE010000442.1, read as the reverse complement.
GGAGGAGATGCTGCTGCACGCGCTGCGCATCGCGCTGATCGGGCGGATCTGGCTGCTGGCGACCGGGGTGCCGGAGTTCTCGCCGCGGCATGGCACGACGCGGGACGCGCTGCTGCTGCGGATGCTGCAACTTGACGTGCCGGCGGCCCTGGGGTTCCTGGCCGAGGTGTTTCCGGCATCGCCCGATCCCGATGCGGAGCGTGATTATGCCGAGCCTGGCGGGCCGCGCGGGGCGGTCAGCTATGGGCGGGAGCATGAGCGGATTTTTGCGCCGATCGCGCGGTTGTTTGGGTTGGTGAGGGAGATCGGGACGGCGGTTACGCATCATGTGGGGGCTTTTGGGTAAGTAAGGCCAGGGCGCTGCCCTGGACCCGCTGGGGCCTTAGGCCCCAGACCCCATTCATTAGATTCGGAGCCAATCAAATTGGGGTCTGGGGACTTGTCCCCGCCGTGCGCAGCACGCCTTTGGCGTGACGGGGTCCAGGGGCAGAGCCCCTGGCCTTCTTTTTCCTGGGGGCAAATGTCGATCTTCAGAACAAAACCGGTAACCTCCCTGCTCGAAAGCGCGGAACCGGACGCCCACGGCCACAGGCTGCATCGCACCCTCGGCTTGCGAAATCTCGTGGCGTTCGGCGTCGGCTCCGCCGTCGGCGTGTCGCTGTTCGTGCAGACGGGGCCCGAGGCCGCGACGCATGCCGGGCCGGCGGTGGCGCTTTCCTTTGTGTTGGCCAGCGTCGCCTGTTTGTTCGCGGCGTTGTGCTACGCCGAGTTCGCGGGCCTGGTGCCCGTCGCGGGCAGTGCCTATTCATACGCCTACGCAACGCTCGGCGAGGGCGTGGCATGGATGATCGGCTGGTGTCTGCTGCTGGAATATTTGATGAGCGGATCGCTGGTGGCGATCGGCTGGAGCGGATATTTCACCGCCACGCTGCAGAATTTCGGAATAGTGTTGCCGCACGTAATAACCGGCGCGCCGCTGGCAGTGCGGGCGGACGGGCATGTCTATGCCAGCGGCACCTGGTTCGATCTGCCCGCGGTGGCGATTACGCTGTTCGTGAGTTGGCTGATCATGCGTGGCACGGAGCTTTCCGCCAAGGTGAACGACGTGGTGGTGGCGCTGAAAGTGCTGGCGATCGTGGCCATCGTGATCGGTGCCATACCGTTCATCAATCCGCATAACTGGGTGCCGTTCGTGCCGCCGAATGATGGCATCAGCGGGCATTTCGGCACGTCGGGCG
>JAATGE010000198.1 GCA_015654825.1 Rhodospirillales bacterium | reverse complement strand
TCACCGTGAACAGCGTTCCGGCTCCGACACCGCCCTGGGCGGTGGTACCGTAAAGCGTGCCACCGACATCTATCAGGCCGGAATTCGGGCTGCTTCCGTCGCTCGCGCTGCTGCCCTTGAAGGAATACAGCACCGTATGGACGCCCTTGGCGGTTAGCCGGTACACCGTGCCGCAGCCCGGCACGCAAACGTCGTTGGATATGCCGCCGATGGCCGTGGTGCCGTAGAAATTCTTGCCTGAATGAACCAAGCCCCAGGCATCGGCTCCATCCGTGCTGCCCTGAAACGAGTACAACGTCGTCACTGCACCTGCCAGCGTCATCGAGAATACGGTGCCGCAACCATTGTCACCAGGGGGGAGCTGCAGGAGCCGCCAGCATAGGTGGTCCCATAGAGCTTGCCGCGCGCGTGAACCAGGTTGCCATAGTAAGGCGCAACAGGATTCCCAGGAAAGTTGTACAATGTCGTCTTGATCCCGGCGGGTGTTATCGCAAACACCGTTCCACTGTTGTTGAAAGCGTTATCGGCGCCGAATGTAGCGCCGTAGAGCGTGCCGGCCACTTTGGTCAATCCGGCAACCGGCAACGACCCATCGGCGCCCCCCTCGAAGGAATACAACACGGCCTCACTCGCTGCGTGGGCCGAACCAACCGCCGATAGGCTACCGGCGAACACAGCACTCATCAGTCTTGCGGAAAGCATTTATATATCCCTTGCTTGCTTTGTGGGCTTTTGCAGTTTCGCAGGCACTTCCACTATCTCTGGTTGCAGGCCATGACATTCACTAAATTCGCGCCGACATGATTGTTACGCGGTCGCGGCAGATATCCGCGCCACCGCGCGCCGTGCCGGCCGGTGCCGCGGTGGCAACCGGACCAGGCATGGCGTGTCGCTCCCTTGCTGACAGCACCGTGCTCCCCGAACGGGCCCGCGCTGCGCCTCGGCGAGGCGGGCTACCGTGGGCATAAGCATTGCACGCCGGGCGCGGCTGTGCGCTGACTCAGATTCCTAAATTATGGGCTAAGCTAGCGCCGCTTCAGCAGGGCTATTCCACGATGGCGTTTCTGGCCTTCGACCGCTTCACGATCGACCGCGCGGAGGGGCGGCTCTATGCCGACGGCACCCCGGTTCCGGTCAGCGCCATCGGCCTGCGTCTGTTGCTGGTGCTGATGGAAAGCCCGGGCGCACTGGTGCCGAAGGCGGAGCTCGTGCGCCGTGTATGGGGCCGGTCCGCGGTCTCCGACAACGCGTTGCAGGTGCAGATCGTGGCACTTCGCAAGCTGGTCGGCGACCATGCCGTCATCACCAAGCGGGGCGTCGGTTACAGCTTTGCGGGCCAGGCGCGCGCGTCGGCGTCACTGCGAACCCGGCCCGGCCGCCATGGCCGCGCAGCAATCGAAGCGGAGCCGCGCGGTGCCGCGCCGCGCCGGGAAAAGCCGCGCGCCACCGGACTGGTCGGCCGGGACACGCTGTTGCGCGATGCGTTGCAGTTGCTGGAGCGAAGCCGCTTCGTGACGTTGACCGGCCCCGGCGGGGTCGGCAAGACCAGCCTTGCCCAGGCGCTGGCGACCGTCGCCGGTGAAAAATTTCCCGACGGCGTGTGGTTCGTCGAACTCGCCGCCCAGCGCGGCGAGGCGACACTTGCCGATGCGGTCAAGGCCGCGCTGAATATCGAAGGCAGTTTCGGCACCCCGCCGATGGCCGACCTGCTGGCCCGGCTGCAACCCAAACGTGCATTGCTGGTGCTGGATAATTGCGAGCACCTGCTGCCCGCGGCGGCACGGCTCGCCGAGGCGCTGTTCGTGGCGGCCCCTGACCTCGCCATCGTGGCGACCAGCCGGCAAAAACTGTCTTGCGCCGGCGAGAATGTTTTCGACATTCCGCCGCTCGCCTTGCCGAACCCGGATGTCGGCTCGCTAAGGCTCGCGCGCCGGTCGCCGGCGTTTCAGCTTTTTATCGACCGGATCGTGGCGCTCGATCCGAAATTCGTCGTGGGCGACGATCAGGTGCGGACCGCCGTGCACATTTGCCGCGGCCTGGACGGGTTGCCGCTGGCCTTGGAGATTGCCGCGGGCTGGGCCAGCGTGCTGGGGCTGGAGGTATTGGCGGCAAAGCTCGATGCCGCGCCGATGGCCTGGCCGCACACGCGGGTGACAGCCCCCGCGCGCCACCACGATCTGCGCGCCACGCTGGCCTGGAGCCACGACCTGCTGTCGCCGACGGAACAAAAGGTGCTGCGGCGCGTCGCGGTTTTTGCGCATGCATTCACCCTCGGCATGGCGGAGAAGGTGGTGTGCGACGACACGTTGCCCGAGGACAGCGTGTTCACCTACCTGGCGACCGTGGTGCAAAAATCCATGGTGGCGTTTGCGGCCGACGGGCGGCCGCCGAGCTATCGGCTGCTGGAAACGACGCGGGCCTTTGCGCTGGAGAAATTGCGGTCCGCCGGCGAGGAAGGCGCGGTGCGCTTGCGGCAGGCGACATATTTATTACGCACTCTGATTGAGGCGGAACGCGCCTGGGATACCAGCAGCAGCGAGGTCTGGCTAGGCCGTTACGGTTCCCTGATTGCCGATCTGCGCGGGGCATTGGATTGGGCGGTCGGGAAACGTGGCAACACGCAGATCGGAATTGCGATCGCTGCGGTCTCGTGGCGGTTGTGGCGGGAATTGTCGCTGCGCGTGGAGGGAGCGCGGTGGATCGAGGCGGCGCTGGCGGAAATCGGGCCCGCCACGCCGGCGCTGGTAGAGGCGCAATTGCGGCATGGCCTGGGCATGATGCACTGTGATAACAAGTCCGACATCGCGCGCGCCGCGTTCGAGGGCGCGGCAAGGCTTTACCGGCAGCTCGCCGATCCCGAGCGTCTGGCCCCGGTGCTGCTGAGCCTGGCGTTTTCGCTGATATTGCTTGGCGATATCGATGCTGCGGAACAGGCAGCGGCCGAAGCGCGCCGGCTGATCGACGGCAGCGGCTCGCAACGTTGGCTCGCGGGCGCGCTCGATCTGGATTTGATGCTGCAAATGCATCGCGGCAACTATCGCGAGGCGCGCCGGGCCGGGCGCCAGGCGGTACGCATTTTCGGGGCAATCGGCGCCACGCGCTCGGCGTTGGCGGCGCGCCTCAACATGGTGGAAGTGGCGCTCTGCGATGACAATGTCGGGACCGCCATCGCCGAGGCAAGCGCGCTGGCGGCCCAGGTGCGGGTCACGCCACATATGGGTCTTCTCGGCGCCGTGTTGCTGAACCTGGTGGCGGCGCAGGTTCGCGCGGGCGAGTTCGGCGCATCGATTGAGGCCGCCCTCGAGGCGGCGCCGCTGCTGCCGGGCCACAAGCCCCTGTTCATGCTGATCGAACATCTTGCCCTGCGCTGTGCCATGACGGGCCGGGTCGATGACGCCGCGATGCTCGCGGGTTTTGCCGACCGTGCCTACGAGGACCGTGGTTGGCCGCGCCAGCCGGTGGAGCAGATCGCGGCCGTGCGGTTGGCGGCGATATTGCACCGTGCCCTGGCCCCGGAGGAAGCGGCGCTGCTGGCGCGGGACGGCGCGCTGCTCACTGAAACGGATGCCTGGGCGATCGCAGTGCGCGAAACATCGGCCGGCATTCAAGGCAGAGCGCTGGATGACAGCTAGGCCGCCGACCTATCTGCTGGTTCTGCTGGTGTGTGTGGTCTGCGTGCACAACATCGACAGGATGGGTTTTTCCATCGTGCTCGACAGCATCAAGGGCACGATGTCGCTGAGCGACACGCAGATTGGGCTGCTCGCCGGGCCGGCGTTCGCGGTGCTGAACGCTGCCGCAGCCATTCCACTGGCGCGCCTCGCCGACCGTTACGGGCGAAAGATGATTCTGTCGGTCTGCATTTTGTTGTGGAGCGGTTTCACGTCGCTCTCAGGGCTTTCCGGCAGTTTTTTTCAGCTCGCGGCAGCGCGTGCGTGCGTGGGCTTCGCCGACGCGGCGGCGAGCCCCGTGTCGCAATCCCTGGCCGCCGCGCGTTATTCGCAAGCGCGGCGGCCAGGGGTATTCGCGATTCTGCTCTCGGGCAGCTACCTGGGTACGATGCTCGGTTTCGCCGGGGCCGGTGTCATTGCGCAAACGCTGGGCTGGCGAGCGGCGCTGATCTGGATCGGCATTCCTGGATTGATCCTGGGATTGGTGGTCTGGCGCACGATGGAGGAACCTCAGGAGACCAGATCGCCTGAGGAACCTGCGCGGCGCGCCGGAAACGCCTGGCTTACCGAGTGGATCCCCCTCGTGCGCCAGAAGGTTTTTTTCGATGCGACGATGACGGTGGCGTCCGCGTCCATTCTGGGGTGGGTAACGGCGGCGTGGCTGCCTTCGTTCTTTTACCGTAGCTATGGCATGGGGCCGGCGGAAGCCGGTTTCTGGCTGGCCGGTGTCAAGGGCTTCGGCTCGGCGGTGGGCGCGCTGGCCGGCGGCGCGGTTGCCAGCAACCTGTATGCGCGTGACCCGCGGGCGGGACTTTGGCTGGGTTTCTGGACTACGCTGGCGAGCGCGCCGCTACTGACTTTGGCGTTTGTCACCGACAGCCTGGCGGTTTCGCTGACCTGTATGACAGCATCCGTCATTACGGGCGCGGTCTGCATGGGGCCGATCTATGCCATCGTGCAGGGGCTGGCGGACCGGCGCACGCGCGCAACGGTCGCCGCCGTGTTCGGCGTGGCGAACACGCTGCTGGGTCAGGCGGGTGGGCCGCTTCTTGTCGGCGCTATCAGCGATTTTTCAGTCCGGTATTATGGCGGCCAGAGTTTGCGATTTTCGCTGGAGGTTGTTTCGTTGCTTGGGTTCTGGCCGGCAATCCACCTCTACCGCCTGGCGCGACGGCGACCATTGGCCGCCATGGCGGCGCCCATCTAGTGCGGCCCCACCCTGACGGGCAACAGCCCAGCCTTCATGAGGCCGCTCTAGCTATTTGTTTTGGCGAGCATTTTTATCAGCCCGCTAGGTCGCTTGCGCGCCCGCGATTCCAGTCAGGCTGATAATGCTCTAGCGCGTGATAGCTTTATACCAACCGCCGGAAATCTTGACTCCTGCGGCCGTGTCCGGGGCGCGAAAATAAGGGCAGGAAGGCCAGGGCTCTGCCCTGGACCCGTCACGCCGGAGGCGTGCTGCGCACGACG
>JAATGE010000245.1 GCA_015654825.1 Rhodospirillales bacterium | reverse complement strand
GCCGACCGTTCGCTTTAGAGCATGATAGGTTGAGGTTGACTGGCTTCGCCGACCAGGGGCTCCGCCCCCTGGACCCCCGACGGCGTGCCGCCGCCTGCGTTAGCGCTGCGCGGCGGGAATCTTCTGCGTGGTCATAGCGGGGTGCAGGCGCCGTAAATTGGCTCAGTATCAGTGCCAACATCGGAACAAAAAAAATTGGGGTCTGGGGACTTGTCCCCCGCGGGTCCAGGGCAGAGCCCTGGCCTTCCTTCGCGTCAACTTCAGACTATCATGCTCTAGCTGGAGCGGCCCGACGAAACGTAGCGATTATGGAACGTTGCGCCCCGGCAGCCGCGGCGCCCGCCCCACGCTCCTCCCCCGGGGTGATCGTGGGGGGGAAATCGGTGGGGGCGGCCTTCGCGGTCGGATGGCGCCAGGTGGCTGCCGCGAACTACACCGCATCGGCGCGCGCCAGGCCGGCCACCGCCGATTGCGGCCGCACCGCGACATTCCAGGCGTCCGCTTCGGAAAGCAGCTCGCCATCCTGGCGTATCCGCCGCAGCTCCTGCGCCGAGCAGGCGCCCCCCAGGATCATACCGAGCCATTCCGAGGCGATCTGTTCTACCGGTTGTCGCGGCAGTTCGCTCGATGCGTAAGCGTAATCCGCGTATCCCGCCACCAGGGCCGCGTCCTCCAGGCGACCGAGCATGGCGCAGCGCAGCGCCAGATGGTCCAGCAACGTGCAAAGCGGCCTGTTGTTCGGCATTTGCGGCGCGGCCAGCAAGGCGACACCCAGTGCTTCGGCGAAGTCCCCGGCGCGCACCAGGGCCGCCACCAGGTTCACCAGCACCATCGCCCGCAGGCTCGCGTGCGGCGTGTCCCGCAGCCGCGCTGCAAGCTCGCTTCCATCCGCGATCGCGGTGGCGAAATCACCCTTGCACAGCGCCACTTCCATAATATTGTTACGGACCGTGAGCGCCGAACGGTCACAGCCGATCGCCTCGTAGATCCGCACCGCGCGCCGACCGGCGGCAATGGCCATGTCGAATGCATGACGGTGCGCCAGCAGCATGAGTTGCACGTCGAGTGCTACCGCCAGCGCGCGCCGGGAGCCGCGGCTTTCGAGCAGCGCCCGCGCCTCGTCCAGCCGCCGCTCCGCGCCCTCGGCATCGCCACGCAAAAACAGCGTAAACGCGGAATTCTGCAGCGCCCGCCCCAGCCGATACTGATCGTCCACCCGCCGGTACAGCGCGGCGGCATTCTCGAACCCGGCATGGGCCTGCGTCCACCGCACATCGGAGTACATCATTGCCAAACCGAATTGCAAATGCGCCTGAATGTCCAGTTGCGTATCCGCCCGCACCCGTTGCACCGCGAGCTCGATCCAGCGCGCCCCTTCCACGCGCAACGACAATTCCCGCCACACCGGCCATGACATGCCGGCGATGGCGAGGCCGACGCCGAGCTCGCCGCCACCCTCCAGCGCCCAGTGCAGGCAGCCGCGGATTTCGGCGACGAGCGGGCCGTACCGCTCCAGCCAGTCGGCGCTGCCATTGCTTTCCCGTTCATTCTCCGCGGCCGTCAGCAGTGCGAGGAGGTGGCGGGCATGGCGCAACCGTGCGGTTTCCTCCTCGCCGGTTTCGCGCAACTTTTCCAATGCGAACGCGCGCGTGGTTTCAAGCAGCCGGTAGGTCGGCGGGTTGGTCCGCGAATCGCTCACGATCAGCGATTTCTGTACCAGGCTACCAAGATCCGCGAACAGGCTTTCCGCCGCGCGCGCATCGCCGGCAGCGACCGATTCAGCCGCGAGCAAGGTGAAAGCATGCGCGAACACAGCAACATGCCGTAGCACCGCCTGCTCCCCCGGCCGCAGCAGGGTGTAACTCCAGCCCAGGGCGGCGCGTAAATCATGATGGCGCGGCGGCGCGGTGACCCGGGCATGCCGCAAGCCGATCGGCGCGAGACCAAGTTTTGCCTCCAGCGTCTCCAGCCCCAGAACGCTGGCCCAGCCCGCCGCTATTTCCAGCGCCAGCGGCAGACCATCAAGATTGCGGCAAATGCGCGCCGCTACCTGGGCCGCGGCCTCGCTGACCCTGAAATACGGATCGCGCGCGGCGATGTGGTCGACAAACAGCCGGAAGGCAGGGCTCTTGCGGGCCTGCCTGGCGGAGGCGACGTTGCGCTCCGGCACCTCCAGCGGCGGCACGGCAAATGTATGCTCACCGGTGCAGGCGAGCGGCTGCCGGCTGGTCGCGATCAGTGTGAGAAGCGGCGACCGCGCGAATATGGTTTCGGCGAATTCCGATACGGCCGGCATGATATGTTCGCAATTATCCAGCACCAGTACCGCGCGCGCCGATTGCAGCCGCGCTATGACGTCATCCAGCGGCCGCCTATTGAACCCGCCTTCGATCCGCAGCGCTGCTTTCACGATTTCCGGCACCGAACCGGGATCGCGTGACTGGGCCAATTCCACGAACCACGCGCCATCGGGAAAGTCGGCCCGCGCCTGCTTCATCAGTGCATGTGCAAGGCTGGTCTTGCCGACCCCCCCGGGGCCGGTGAGCGTAACGAAGCGGTGCTCCTGCAACCGCCGGCACAAATCGCGCAATTGAATTTCGCGGCCCAGCAATCCCGGATGACTGGCATCCTGCAAGGGCTCCGCGGTCGGCAAGGGCTCCGCCGTCTGCAAGGGCTGGGGCTCCGCCGCGGGCCCCTCCGCCCGCGCCGGGCGAAGTTCGCCGGCGAAGCGGTAGCCCGCATTGAAATGGGTGGCGATTGTCGGGCCACCCACCAGCTTGCGCAAGGCCGCGATCTGCACATGCAGCGCGTTCTCGCTGACCGGCGAGGAACCCCATACGCGTTTGATCAAATCATATTTGCTGATGATGGCGCCGGGCTGCTCCAGAAGCGCCAGCAATATGCCGACACCCGATGCGCTGACCGTAACCGGCACCCCATGCTGATAGAGGCGGCGGCTGGCGATGTTTAAAGTGAAAGGTCCAAAATTCAAGACCTCATGCGACCCCACATTCACATGAAAGGCCCTCGTGCCATGACGTGATTCAGATCTGAATCAGGACACAACGCCGCAGGGAATGCAAGAACCGCATTGCTGGCTGACCGGCTCCAAACCGGCTGCCGGCTCAGGAAAAAGCGACTGCGCCATATCAGGCCATCGGGGGTGTTTCATGTTCCGCAAGCTGGCTCTCATTGCCGCTGCCTTTGTCGCGACCACAACCGGCGCGTCCGCCAAGAACTACAACATCTCCTTCGATGGTTACTGCAATACGTTTTCGTTCTCCATAATTAACGACCTCGCCGTTGGCGTGTCGGACGGCATCACCTCGCTCGGGGCGTGCGATGACGCAAACCTCGTCGGCTCCATGTTACGGTTGCCCCTTTCCGTCGCGCCGAAAGGCAGCGTCGTCGCGCTCGCCAGTGATTTCGGCGGACCGGAAACCTTTGGTGCCCAGTACATCGTGTATTTAAGCCTTAGCGCCCACACCTGGGTTATGTACGGAACTGGGTCTGACGGCTCGAGCCAGATCGCCGTGGCCGGCACCTGGTCGGAATTGAAGACCGGTGACAGCGCGCGGTCCCGCGCCCGCCTGCCGTCGTTGCGGGCCACGCTGATGCGGAAGGCCAAATCGGGCCATACATAGTGCCTGTGCCGTCGGCAACCATGCGGACTTCGCCGCCTTGCAGCTTGCAACCGTGACATTCAGGGAGTTCTCGATGATCCGCGCCAAAGCTTTGGCCGCTGCTGCCTTGGTTACCATCGCAAGCCAGGCCGTTGCGAAGGAAT
>JAATGE010000645.1 GCA_015654825.1 Rhodospirillales bacterium | reverse complement strand
GTCCCAGCGTTCGGGACAGCGCCGTCAGGCCACGGTACAGCGCGCACGACATCAGGATCGCCAGGCCGAGGTCGAGCGCGCCGCCGGCGGCGATGCCATAGAGGAACAGTACTACGTCGCCGGCTTCGCGCAGGATCGCCACGCCGACCACGGCCGCCAGCGCTCCGGCGATACCCGCGCCGGTGCCGGCAAGAAGCCAGCGCGACCGGCCTGCGGCGCCGGCGGTCGCTTCGCGAAACACGACGATCAGGCTGGCGAGCACGTTGGGTTTCCCGGCATTCAGCTAAGGCGCCAATCAGCAATTGCGACGCATTCTCAATTCTCTGTAGCCGACGGTCATGGCCGGTGCAAGCGCCGATCTTCTCCCGCACCGCGGAAAAGTGCCGGGCCAGCCACCGGCCTTGCCATCATCGCGCTATTTCTGCTGCCCTGGCGCCCTGCCGAACGCGATTGGCGCCATGACCGAACAGCTCCAGCTGGTCTTGATCACCTGTGCCGACGAAGCCGAGGCGCGGCACATCGGCCGTGCGCTGGTCGAGGCACGGCTGGCCGCGTGCGTGCATCTGCGCCCGCACACGGCGATCTACCGCTGGCAGGGCCGCATCGAGGAGGCGGCGGAATACACCCTGCTGGCGAAAACCGTGGCCGCGCATTTCCCGGCGCTGCGCGATGCGGTGCTGGCGCTGCACAGCTACGACTTGCCGGCGATCGTGGCGGTGCCTGTCTCGGAGGCAAACGCGGCGTTTGTTGCCTGGGTCACGGCCGAAACCGGGCCGACACCGGTGTGATCACAAAATGCTTGTCCACAAGCCGCGTTTCGCTGGCATTCCGCCAGCACGTCGCGTAAGCCTTGATCGTTGAATTTTCACCCATGGGGAGATGGTCCTTGCTGCTTTCTACAAAAAATCATCGTGCCACGCCGGCCGCCGCGGTCCTGGCGATCGCACTTGGCCTGGTGCCGGCCGTTGGCCGCGCCCAGACCTGGACGACGCTGAGCCATCCGGCCGGCTTCACCGCCGGCGCCATGCTGCTGCTGACCGACGGCACCGTCATGGTGCAGGACCAGGGAACCTGCGGCTGCGGCGGCGGCAACTGGTGGCGGCTGACACCGGACAATACCGGCAGCTACCTGAACGGCAGCTGGAGCCAGCTCGCCACGATGCCGAGCGGCTACAAGCCGCTTTATTTCGCCTCGGCGGTGCTGCCGGACGGCCGCGTCATCGTCAACGGCGGCGAATATAACGGTTCCAGCACAGGCTCCTGGACCACCAAGGGCGCGCTCTACGATCCGGCCGCGAACACCTGGGTGAACGTCGCGCCGCCGCATGGCTGGACCACGATCGGCGACGCGCAGAGCACGCTGCTGAACGACGGCACCTACATGCTGGCCAATTGCTGCACCACCGACGCGGTTACGCTGAACCCCGCGACGATGACCTGGACCGCGGTCGGCACCGGCAAGGCGGACATCAACGACGAAGAGGGCTGGACCTTGCTGCCCAGCGGACAGTTGCTGACCGCGGACGCCAACAATACGGCTGATGTGTTCCACACCGAAATATACACCAACGGCAAGTGGACGTTCGCCGGCGACTCGCCGGTGCTGTTGGCCGATATCGGCTCCGGTACCAGCAACTCGCACGAACTCGGCCCGCAGGTTCTGCGGCCGGACGGCACCGTGTTCATCGCCGGCGCCACCGGCAACACCGCGGTCTACACGATCAAGACCAAGAAATGGTCGGCCGGCCCGGCGTTCCCCAAGGTCAGCGGCAAGTCCCTCGACGAAGCCGACGGCCCCGGTTCGCTGCTGCCCGACGGCAACGTGCTGCTCGCGGCCAGCCCCGGCGTGTTCAAGAACGGCGTCAAATTCTTTGAATTCGACGGCACCAGCCTCAACGCGGTACCCGGCACGCCGAACGCGGCCGGCGAATCGTCGTTCCAGGTGCGGCTGCTGCTGCTGCCGACCGGCGAGGTGCTGGAAACGGACGGCAGCACCGATGTCGAGCTGTACAAATCGACCGGCAGCGCCAACCCCGCGTGGGCGCCGGTGGTCAGCAAATTCCCCGCCAAGGTCAAACACGGACAGAGCTACACGGTGACGGGGAAATACCTGAACGGCTTCTCGCAGGCCGTGGCCTACGGGGATGATTACCAGGCTTCGACCAACTACCCGCTCGTGCGCATTACCAACACGGCCAGCGGGCACGTCGCCTTTGCGAAAACCAGCGAGTTCAGCTCGATGGCCGTCGCAAATCCGAAGAAGGTCACCGCGTCCGTGCTGATCCCCGCCGGCATCGAGAAAGGTGCCAGCACACTCGAAGTCGTGGCCAACGGCATTGCTTCCGCGCCGCGTAACGTCACGATCAAGTAGTAGGTAAAAAGGCCAGGGCAGAGCCCTGGCCTTTTTACCTGAGTGGAAATTTCAGAGCAGCAGGCCGAAGATCTGGCAGTCGTGGCGCGCACCGGCGCGCTCTACGTAGCCGCGCAGCAGGCCCTCGTGGTGGAAACCTAGCCGCGTCAGTAGCGCGACCGAGCGCGTGTTGCCGGCGTGCGTGCGGGCGGAAAGTCGTTGCAGGCCGAGTTGCAGCGCCGCGTGGCGCACGACCGCGCGCATGGCCTCCAGCGCGTAGCCGGCGCCCCAATATTGCCGGGCGAGAATGAAGCCGATTTCGGCGCGCCGGTGCTGCTGGCTGATATCCGAAATGTCGCAGCTGCCGATGAAGGCGCCGTCGGCGCTGCGCTCGATCGCCCAGTAATGCGCCGCGCCGCTGGCGACGTCGAACAACTGGGCGGCGAGGATTTCGCCGGCGATTTCGGCGTCGGAGATTTCCGGCACGTCCCAGAATGCCATCACATCGGGATCGCCGATCAGGGCGTGGAGTTCGGCGGCGTCACCGATGGCCAGCGGGCGCAGGCGCAGCCGGTCGGTGTGCAGAACCATCGGCGATTACGGAACCAGGACACAAACCGCGGCCTGGGCCGCGATACCCTCCTGGCGCCCGGTGAAGCCCAGCCGTTCCGTGGTGGTCGCCTTTACCGATATGCGGCTCTGCTCGACGCCCAGCAAATCCGCCAGGCGGGCGATCATCGCCTGCGCGTGCGGGGTGATTTTCGGGCGTTCACAGATCAGGGTGACGTCGGCGTTGGCCAGCATGCCGCCGCGGGCGGCGATGCGTTCGGCGGCGTGGCGCAGGAAGCGGGCACTGTCGGCGTCCTTCCAGGTGGCTTCGCTCGGGGGGAAGTGGCGGCCGATGTCGCCTTCGCCCAGGGCGCCGTAGATCGCGTCGCACAGGGCGTGGATGCCGACATCGGCGTCCGAGTGGCCGGCGAGGCCGGTTTCGTGCGGCACCTCGATGCCGCACAGCATCAGTTTGCGGCCGGGTTCCAGCGCGTGCACGTCGAAGCCGGTGCCGACACGGGGGGACAGGGTGACTAGGGCGCGTTCCAACCTGGAAAAATCCTCCTGGTAAGTGAGTTTGATGTTTTCCTCGGAGCCGGCGATCAGGCCGACGGGGAGGCCGGCTTGTTCGAGGAGCCAGGCGTCGTCGGTGGCTTCGGGGGCGGGGCCGCGGCGGTGCAGCGCCAGCATGGTCTCGTAGGAGAAGGCCTGGGGCGTCTGGGCCCGGTACAGGTTCTGCCGGGGCACGGTGCCGGCGATGATTCCGGCTTCGCCGCGCTTGAGGGTGTCGGCGACCGGGACGGCGGGGATCGCGCCCTCGAAATCCTCGAGCGCCGCGAGCAGTTCGGGCACCGTCAAAGGCGGCACGCAGGGGCGGGCCGCATCATGCACCAAAACGACGTCGGGCGCGAAGGCTTCCAGGGCCTCGAGGCCGTTATAGACGCTCTCCTGGCGCGTGGCGCCGCCGGGGACACAGGCGAGGTGCGCCAGGCCGGCCAGCGCGGGCTCGATCAGGTCGGCTTCACCGACGGGCTGGATCAGGGTTGCGTGCGGCGCGAGGGCCTCGGCGGCCCAGCGGATCACCGGTTTGCCGGCGATCAGGGCGAACTGCTTCGGCATCGAGCCGCCGAACCGGCTGCCGGACCCGGCGGCGACAAGAATGGCGGCGACGCGCATGGGGCCCCCTATAGCGCGCACCAGTGCCGCCCGTGTGGCAAAGGCGTCAATGACAGAAAAATGTCACGCCCTATGTCGGCTTGTGCATTGCAGCATGCCCGCGCGCTGGCTAGGCTGCCCAAATGATGGGCACCGCTTCAACCGCGAACGCTTTGCCGCCGATCGACCTCGGCTTTGGCGTGACTTTGCCCGTGCCGGTGATCCTGGCCCCGATGTCCGGCGTTACCGACCTGCCGTTTCGTCGCCTGGCCAAGAGGTTGGGCGCCGGCATGGTGGTTTCCGAAATGATCGCGAGCTGGGCCATGGTGCGGGAGAACCGCAACACGCTGCGCATGGCGGCGCTGGACGAGGGCGCAGGGCCGCGGGCCATTCAGCTGGCCGGGTGCGAGCCGGAGGCGATGGCCGAGGCGGCGCGCATGGTCGTGGATCGCGGCGCCGAGGTGGTGGACATCAATTTTGGCTGTCCGGTCAGGAAAGTGGCGGTGGGGCAGCAGGCGGGCAGCGCGCTGATGCGCGACGAGGTGGCGGCCGCGCGCATCCTGCAGGCGACCGCCGGCGCGGTGGCGGCGCCGGTGACGCTGAAAATGCGCATGGGCTGGGACCATTCAAGCCTGAACGCGCCGCGCCTGGCGCAGATCGCGGAGCAGAGCGGTATCCGCATGATTACCGTGCACGGGCGCACGCGGCAGCAATTCTATACCGGCACGGCGGACTGGGATTTCGTCGCCGCGGTGAAGCAGGCGGTGCGCATTCCGGTGATTGTCAACGGCGACATCCTGACGCCGGAGGACGCCGCGGAGGCAAGGCGGCGGTCCGGCGCCGACGGCGTGATGGTCGGACGCGCCTGTTATGGCAGGCCGTGGGCGACGGCGCACATTGCCCATTTTTTGAGCACAGGCGAGCGGTTGCCGGAACCCGGTCTGGCGGAACAGCAGAAAATCCTGCTGACTCATTATAACGACATGCTGGAGCATTTCGGGAGCGACGCCGGGCTGCGGCTGGCGCGCAAGCATGTGGCCTGGTACTCGCGCGGTTTGCCGGGCTCCGCCGAGTTTCGCGCGAATGTGATGCGCCTGACCGATGCCGACGCCGTGATCGGGCTGATCGGCCGGTTCTACGCCCCGTTGATCGAAGCCGGAGTAGTACGCCCGATCGAGCGTGTATCGCCCGAGCCCGAGGCGCTCGCAGCGTGAACCCGGAGACCAAATTAACGGGGGTCTGGGGCCTCAGGCCCCAGCGGGTCCAGGGCAGAGCCCTGGCCTTGCTATCATGAACGCGCTGGCTGCCTGTGTTCGCTCGCATTTGGCCGCGGCCGCGCCGCCGACGGATCCGGCGGCGATGTTTGCCACGGTGCCGGCGGCGTGTGCGCTGATCGGCCGCGACAACCATTTCCGAGCGGCAAACCCGGCGGCGGAGGATTTTTTCGGGATTTCGATTTCGCAGTTGCGGCATCTGGCGCTGAGCGACCTGGTGCCGGCGGATAGCCCGCTGTTCCTGATCGTGGAGCAGGTGCGGGCGCATGAGGTGACGATTTCCGAGCGCGACCTGACGCTGGAAAGCCCCAGGCTTTCAAGGCGGGGGGTGGCGGTGCAGGCCTCGCCGATGCCGGAGGAGCCGGGGGCGGTGATGCTCACGTTCTCCGACTGGTCGGCGGCGAAGGCGTTGGACCGGCAGTTGAATTTCCGCCACGCGGCGCGGTCGGTGGCGGGCATGGCGGCCATTCTGGCGCATGAGGTGAAGAACCCGCTTTCGGGCATTCGCGGTGCGGCGCAGTTGCTGGAGAACAGCGTTACCGAGGCGGATCGCGAGCTGGCGGTGCTGATCCGCGAGGAGGCCGACCGCATTCGCGCGCTGGTCGATCGCATGGAGATGTTCGGCGAAAAGCCGGTGGATCGCGGCGGGGTGAATATCCACCGCGTGCTGGAGCATGTGCGGCGGCTGGCGCAGACCGGGTTTGCCGCGCATTTGCGGGTGACGGAGCAGTACGATCCGTCGCTGCCGCCGGTATGGGCCAATCGCGACCAATTGGTGCAGGTGTTCCTGAATCTCGTGAAGAATGCAGCGGAAGCCATTACCGACGCGCAGGGCGAGGGCGAGATTACGCTGATTACGGCCTATCAGCCGGGGATGCGCGTGGCGGCGCCGGGGGCGGGGCCGCGCGTCAATGTGCCGCTGGTGGTGACGGTGCGCGATAACGGGCCCGGCATTCCTACCGATGTGGAGAAAAACCTGTTCGATCCGTTTGTGTCCACCAAGGCGGGTGGTTCTGGCCTGGGGCTTGCACTGGTCGCAAAGATCGTTGGCGACCATGGGGGCTTGATCGAAGTGGACAGTAGACCGGGCCGGACCGAATTTCGCATTTTCCTGCCGCTGTTCCCTGAGGAAACGGAGGGGCCGTCGGCGGGGCTGCGCTGATGAGCACTCCACCGACGGTTCTGGTGGCGGATGACGACCGCGCCATCCGCACTGTTCTGACCCAGGCACTCGGGCGCAACGGCTACCAGGTGCGCGCGACCGGCCATGCGCTGACGTTGTGGCGCTGGGTGGAGGAGGGCGAGGGCGACCTGGTCATCACCGACGTGATGATGCCGGACGATAACGGGCTGGACCTGCTGCCGCGGATGAAGCGGATTCGGCCGGACCTGCGCGTTGTGGTGATGAGCGCGCAGAGCACGCTGATGACGGCGGTGAAGGCGGCGCAGCGCGGCGCGTTCGAGTATTTGCCGAAACCGTTCGATTTGAAGGAGCTGCTGGCGGTGGTGGACCGCGCGCTGGCGGCGCCGGCGCCGATTGCCGATGCGGAGGCGGAGCCGCGCGACGGCGAGGAGAAATTGCCGCTGATCGGGCGCAGCCCGGCGATGCAGGAGATCTATCGGACGATCGCGCGGCTGACGACGACCGATTTGACCGTGATGGTGAATGGGGAGAGCGGCACCGGCAAGGAGCTGGTGGCGCGGGCGCTGCACGATTACGGGCGGCGGCGCAACGGCCCGTTCGTGGCGATCAACATGGCGGCGATACCGCGCGAGCTGATCGAGAGCGAATTGTTCGGGCACGAGCGGGGGGCTTTTACCGGGGCGCATAACCGCAGTCTGGGGCGGTTCGAGCAGGCCGCGGGGGGGACTTTGTTCCTCGATGAGATCGGGGATATGCCGCCCGAGGCGCAGACGCGGTTGTTGCGGGTGCTGCAGGAGGGGGAATTCACTAGCGTCGGCGGGCGCACGCCGATCCGGGCGAATGTGCGGATCGTGGCGGCGACGCATCGGGATTTGCGGCAGGCGATCCGCGCGGGTATTTTTCGCGAGGATCTGTTTTACCGGCTGAACGTGGTGCCGATCAGGCTGCCGCCGTTGCGCGAGCGACCTGAGGATATAGGTCCACTGGCGCGGCACTTTCTGGATCGGGCGCGGGATGCGGGATTGCCGGCGAAAACGCTGGATCCTGGCGCGATCGACGCCTTGCGCGGGTACCGGTGGCCGGGGAACGTGCGCGAGCTGGAGAATTTAATGCGTCGGCTCGCGGCGTTGACGCCGCAGGAGATTATCGGGGCGGACGTGATCGCGGCGGAATTTTCCGACCCGGGGCCGGCGCCGGTGCAGGCTAGCGAGACTCCGGGGGGGGAGACGCTGGCCTCGGCGGTAGAGCGGCATTTGCGGGCTTTGCTGGCGGGAAGTACGGACGGAATGCCTACGCGGGATATTTATGACCAGGTGCTGGCGGAAGTGGAGCGGCCTTTGATTCGAATGACCCTGGCGGCGACGCGGGGCAATCAGATCAAGGCGGCAGCTATATTGGGGCTCAATCGGAATACGTTGCGGAAGAAGATACGGGATTTGGAAATTCCGGTGGTTCGGGGGATTGGGTAGGTAGACAAGGTTAGGAAGGCCAGGGCTCTGCCCTGGACCCGTCACGCCGGAGGCGTGCTACGCACGACGGGGCCAGTAGGCCCCAGACCCCATTATTTGGGGGGATCGGCGAAGGCGGTTGGCCATGGTTTTGGTGGCTTTGTTGGGGCTACGACGAAAGGGGGGGGCGGGGGCCTTTGCGTGCAGCACGCTATGGCGTGGCGGCCCCAGCGGGTGCAGGGCAGGGCCCCGGCCTTGCTTGCGGTGGCGGCGGTCTTGCAAGGGCGCGGAAGTTCGCGGCGGCGGTGGCTCGGCCGCGGGCTAGAAGGGTGGCTTTGCCTGGGGAATAGGTGATGGCGGGCGGCTTGGGGGGCTCGGCGCGGACGGGGGGCGGGGCCGGCTCGATGCGCGTGGTGTCTAGGCCGGGCTTGTCCAACTCGGCCAGGGTTTGCTCGCCCAGGGGGCCGGCCAGGATGCTGCCGATGTTGAGGCGGCTGGCCTCGATGGCGGGAAGCAGGTCGTCGGGGAGCATTTCGCGGTTGCGGATCAGCAGCAGGTGGGCCTCGTTGAGGCCGCCGAGCGGCGTGTGCGTGGCGTTGTGGTAGGCGCTGCGGCGCTTTTTGTCGCGGTCCGGGTCGTCCGGGTGGATTTCGGCGACGGCGCGGGTGACGCGATTGAGGTGGCGGCGGAGGATTTTGCCGAGCAGGGATTCTAGGTCGGGGAAGTGTCGGCGGAGCGTTGCGCGGTCGATGCGCAGGGTGAGGGCGAGGTCGGCGAAGGTGAAGGTTTCGGGGCCGTGTTCGGCCATGATGGTTTGGTTGACGGCGAGGATGCGTTCCTCGCGCTCGCGGGTTCGCGCGGTGGGTGGCGGCGGGGGGTGACGGTTGTCCGCGGTAGCGCGGAGAATTCGGACTGGGATTCGCATGGCGGCGCGGATGTTAGTATTGGTGACGGGTGGTGTCAAGGAAAATTTTCACAATTATAGCCGCGACAATGCGCCGTGGCAGCGCCATTTATAAACAACAGTGATTTCAATGTCTTATTGATAAGATTGGCAGTCAGTGAACGGGTTAGATTTGCGCTTGTTAGTTGACCGCGATCTTGCTGGAAAGCTGGCAAGGTTTATTTTCAGAAGTTTCCAGGACCAGGTAAAGTTCAGCGCAACCAAAGTAACTTTCGCTGCAAGCGAAATTGCGCGTGACGCAACGTGCCAAAGGCCCTATATGTCCGCATAGTGGTGCATATGTGGTGCACCGCAAACGTGGGTTGGATGGAGGCGGAGGGGATCGAACCCTCTGGAGACAGGGTGGTAAGCCCGAGATCCCAGGGCGCCAGCTCCCGCGCCCATCAGACTGCCCAGAAGGGGAACGGGGGGGCACCCCCTGAACTAGATACCTACCCCCCGCCCGCTCCAGCCGGGCCGTCCCACAGATATAGGGGGCGCCATCGCCGTTTCTTGCATAACACCTGGGCGCTGGTTCGAATTATGACAGCTTGGTTACAGCGGGTAACGTTCAAATCCTCTACTAAACTGGTAGAAAAAGGCGGTCTTTGATGAGGGGTTTGGGGAATGCCTGGTAACTCCAACGAGTTGATAGATGATCTGCCGGCCTTCTATGCGAGTAACGTCAACCTAGTAGGGGATTCCAGCGAAGTTACGCTATATCTCCTTAAGCTTATTCACGTCTTCGCGGAAGACGGGACGGCGACCAGTCACCAGAAGCGAGTGGCAAAGATAACTATAGGCGCCCCGGTAGCGAAGACTTTGATCGCTCAGTTGAAGGGGTATGTTGATTACTACGAGAGAACCTTCTCGACAACAATTCCAGAATTTCAAGTTGCTGATCCCAAGGCCAACAAATGAAGCAGCCATCACCTAATCGTCCAGCTATTTTGGCAGTTGAGTCCCCTTTCCATAGGGAGCGAGTCGTACTCGCCCATGAAACATGGCAACGCCACATTGAGCCGTTCAAATCGCAACAGGGTGTCACTGTGGCGGGAGTCCAAATGACCATTTCACAGGCTGATGCGACTTACAGAGATAAAAGGTGGGATTTACGGCACGTGATGACCAGTAAACAAGTGGTCAACGATAATGGCCACCAATTGCTTGTATTCGTGGAGGCAAAAACGCCAGGGTATGAAGCCAATGAGGTTGTTACTGCTTTTTATTGCAGAAGCCCTAAACTTGGAGCTCTTGTCTGGTCTAGTGAGTCCGGTGGGGTTCCGGCAGTAGCGTCATATGACGACACGAACGATGTCATGTATATCGCAACGACACCTGTATCCTCCATAGAGGATGAGGAGGTGGCGGAAGGTCTTTATATCGGATACTCGAAGAGCGACAAACCTGTTGATGCGACGATTATGGGCATGCGTTCCTTGGACGCGGCAACCAGGGCAGAATACCGCGAGAAAATTGCGTCAACTTTGAGCATATCTGCGGAGTTTCTGGCGAATCTTTTTCAAAACGCCGTATAGGCTAGGGCCGGAATATTGCTAAGCATCAAGAGATCGCCGATAAGTCAGCGCCGGACAAAAGCCCAGACGTACAGGAGCGCTTCGAGTGTGCCGTTGATACCGTCATGAAGGCGGTTCCACAGCATTGAAAGCCGGCGGAAAAGCTAAATTCAACTGCCGAGGATTCGTCGATAAGGCCGCGGCCTAGAAGGCGGCCGCCGGAAGGCGCGGCGGCACGCCGTCGGGGGTCCAGGGCGCAGAGCCCCCGGTCTTTTTTGTTCCTATGGCGTAACCTAAAACTTGGTTCCTACGGCGTAACCTGAAACACCACGCCGCAGCCCTTGGGCCCGCCGGATTCGGTGGTGCCATAAAAATTCGTGCCGTCCGAAATCAGGGCGGCGAGCGGGTATTTGCCGTCGGCGCCGCCGGTAAAGCTGTACAGGGTCGTTTCGGTCCACGGGCTGGTGCCGGGGGCCGGGGTGAGTTGGAATACGGTTCCGTAGCTGCCGGTGGCGCCGGTGCCTTCGGTGGTGCCGTAGAGGGATTTCGATTTCAGCAAGACGGCGGCGCCGGGGAGCGCGCCGTCGCCGGTGTTGGTGAAGCTGTACAGGGTCGTTTCGCGCCAGTGGTGTTTGCCGGATTTCGGTGGTTTCAGCCTGAAGACGGTGCCGCGGCCGGCGGTGCCGCCGAAGATCGTGGTGCCGTAGAGCGCGCCGGAGGTGTCGGCGATCAGGCTGGCCATTGGCTGGTCGCCGTCGTCGGGGGCGCCGGAAATGCCGAACGTGTACAAAACGGTTTCCTGCCAGGCGTTGCCTTTGCCGCGCGGGGCGAGTTGGAAGATTGTTCCGGCGCCGAGTTGGCCGCTGTCGGCGGTGGTGCCGTAGAGCACGCCGTTGGCGTCGATGAGGAGGCCGGCGGCGGGGAAGCCGCCGTCGGGGCCGTTCTGGAAGCTGTAGAGGATGGTGGGCTTCCAGGGGTGGCCGGCGGTTGCTGGTGGCGTCAGGCGGAAGACGGCGCCGGCGCCGGTGGCGCCGCCGTTGGTGGTGACGCCGTAGAGCGCGCCGGAGGCGTCGGCGACGAGGTTGCCGACGGGGTTCTGGCCGTCCGGCATGCCGAGGAAATCGTAGAGGACCTGTTCCTGCCAGGGGGCGGCGCTGTGGGGGGAGGGGGTGAGCTGGTAGATGGCGCCGCAGCCGTTGCCGCCGCAGCCGGGATCGTTGCTGTAGTAGCCGGTGCCGTAGAAGACGCCGCCGGGGCCGGGGAGCAGGCCGGCCATGGGGCTGGCGGGATCGGACGCGGGGGGTGGGTCGGTGTGCGAACCGAAACTGTAGAGCACCGATTCCGGCCAGAGGCGGCTGACGATGCGGTTGCGCATCAGTCGGAAGACCGAGCCGATATTCAGGAGGCCGCCGGCGAAGCTGGTGCCGATGAGGCTTCCGGGCGTCGGCTGGATGAGGCTCGCGAGCAGCACGCTGGCGTTGGGGGTGCATTGTGCGCCGTAGAGCGTCGTTTCGGTGGGGGTGGCGCGGGCGGGGCCGGCGAGGCCGGCGCAGGCCGCACAGGCGAGTAGCGCGGTGCCGGCTTGGTGCGTCATGCGTGGAAGGTTCCTCATGGGGCGCTTCGGGTTTTGATTGTGGCGACTGTCGGCGCGCGGCGCTTGGTGCGTTACTTGCAATGCAAGGCGCGGATTTTCGTTCATCGCGGGGCGGGCTGAACAGACTTCGGCGATAGCCTTGGCGTGAGCATTTTGCTCTAGGTGCGCAATTAATGGTTGAGGCGCGGAGGGGGCGGGCAATCGGGTGGCCGCGGGTGCCTCGCGGGAAACTGTCCTGGCTTACGGGGCGCAAGCGAGTATAGCAGGGCCTCCCCCCGGAGATACGCATGTACGCGCGCGAGACCGCCGCCCTGACGCTGGCCGTCGCCTTGCTCCTTCAGGGGGGCGGGGCGGAGGCGCGCACGCTGCTGCTGCATGCCAATGGCATGACGCTGAACGCGGCGGGGCAGCGGCAGGCGTTCTCGGCGCTGGTGATCAGCGATGAGGGGCGGATTTTGCAGCGGCTGGCGGCCGGCGATCCGCCGCCGGTTGCGCTGCCGACGGACCGCGTGATCGACGCGGGGGGGCGGACCGTGCTGCCGGGGCTGATCGATGCGCATGGCCATGTGGAGGCGCTGGGGTGGCAGGCGCAGACGCTCGACCTGAGTGGGACGAAGTCGCTGGCGGAGGCGCAGGCGGCGATCAAGGCTTACGCGGCGGCGCACCCCGGGCTGCCGTGGATCCGGGGGAGCGGGTGGAACCAGGTGACGTGGCAGATGCCGCGGTTTCCGACCGCGGCGGAACTGGATGTGGCGGTGCGGACGCGTCCGGTTTGGCTGGAGCGCGTGGATGGGCATGCGGGGTGGGCGAATAGCGCGGCGCTGCTGCTGGGGGGCGTTACCAATGCGACGCTGGATCCGCCGGGGGGGCATATCGACCGGGCCGCGGCGGGGGCGCCGGCGGGGGTGCTGGTGGATCGCGCGACCGACCTGGTGGAGCAGAAATTGCCTCCGCCGACGGACGCGGAGCGGCAGGCGGCGATCGAGGCGGGGCTGCGGATCATGGCCTCGGTGGGGCTGACCGGGGTTGGCGATGCCGGGATCGATGCCAGCGCGTGGCACATTTACGAGCGGCTGGCGGGGGCGGGGAAGCTGACGGCGCGGGTGTTTGCCATGGCGATGGGGCTGGATGAGCAGGTGTCGATCGGATACTCGCCGATCGATTGGGAGCATGACGACCGGCTTTCGATGCTGACCGTGAAGTT
The DNA here is from genome assembly GCA_015654825.1 of Rhodospirillales bacterium. Taxonomy (GTDB): domain Bacteria; phylum Pseudomonadota; class Alphaproteobacteria; order Acetobacterales; family Acetobacteraceae; genus CAJCIS01. Next base: position 683 of record JAATGE010000645.1, on the reverse strand, counting down.
TTTCGCGGATGGGGCGCTGGGGTCGCATGGGGCGTGGCTGAAGGCGCCGTACGCGGACGATCCGGGAAACCGGGGGCTGCCGTTTCACAGCGATGATGAAATGAAGCACCTGGTTTATACGGCGGCGCAGCGGGGGTTTCAGGTGGCGGTGCACGCCATCGGGGATGCGGCGAACGCGCAGGCGCTGGATGCGTTCGCGGCGCTGGGCAGTGGCGCGCCGATGGGGTTGCGGCACCGTATCGAACATGCGCAGGTGCTGGATGCGGCCGAGCTGCCGCGGTTCGCGGCGCAGAATATCATTGCCAGCATGCAGCCGACCCATGCGACGTCGGACATGGCGATGGCGGCGACGCGGTTGGGGACCGCGCGGCTGGCTACATCGTATGCGTGGCACAGCATGATTGCGAGCGGGGCGCATTTCGCGGCGGGCTCGGATTTTCCGGTGGAGCCGGCCAATCCGTTTTTCGGTATTCATGCGGCGGTGACACGGCAGTCGCGGGATAATTTGCCGCCGGGGGGGTGGTATCCGGCGGAGGCGCTGACGCTGGATCAGGCGTTTGCGGCGTTTACGCTGTGGGCGGCTTATGCCAACCGGGCGGAGACGTTCTCGGGGACGCTGGAGGTGGGGAAGTGGGCGGATTTTGTGGTGGTGGATCGGGATCCGTTTGTTATTCCGGCGGTGG
>JAATGE010000136.1 GCA_015654825.1 Rhodospirillales bacterium | reverse complement strand
GTGCCGGGTTTCGCCGCCTGGGCCAACCTGCCGGGCACCGGCCCCGAAGGCTACCCGACCTGGGCCAACTACCTGACGCAATATTACGGCGGCACGCGCCCCGGCTCGCTGAACCCGCCCGACCTGACCTACGATTTCAAGCGCGACGTCCAATTCACCGACCTTGCGGCGTTCGGCGAAGCCACCGTGCACATCACCCCGAAATGGCGCGTCGTCGGCGGCGTCCGCGTGTTCAGCGAGGATTTCCGCCAGACCACGATCCAGCACTTGTACAATTCCGGCACCACGTTCGGTTCGGATTCGCTCGGCACCTCGGAAGGCACCGGCGCCAAGCGCACGCTCGACAAGATTTTCAAGGCCAGCACATCCTACGATCTCGGCCCAACCACGCTGGCCTACGCGATCTTCTCGCAAGGCTACCGCGCCGGCGGCGCCAACGCCTACCCGATCGGCACCTGCAATTTCTGCAATTCCGCCAGCCTGGTGCCGTTCGGCCCAGACCGCGCCAACAACTACGAAATCGGCCTGAAAGGCAGCCTCGGCAAGTTCCGCTACACCGCCGCCCTGTACGAAATCGACTGGACCGCCATCCAGCTGGAGGTATCGTCCACCGCCGGTACCCCGATCATCGTCAACGGCAACGATGCGCGCTCCCGCGGCATCGAACTGGAAACCCATTACAGCGTCACCGACGACATCACGCTGTCCGCCGGCTATGCCTATACCGATGCCGTACTGACGCAGCCCTTCGCGGTATCCGGCGGCTTCGACGGCGCCAAGGGCGCCCTGCTACCGGGCGTCTCGCGCCATCAGATCAACGGCGCGCTGGATTACATGCCCACCCTGCTGGAAGACCGCGCCGTCGATTTCCACCTCGACGGCGCCTACCGCTCCGGCTTCGCCAATCAGATCCAGGCGGATTTGCCGAACTACCGCCATCTGTCCGGATTCGCATTGTTCAACGCCTACATCCAGGCCAACATCACGCCGAAAATCCAGCTTCAGCTGTTCGCCCACAACCTGCTGAACGCCAAGGGCGTCACCGCGGAATCCTCGCTCGAGCCGGCCGGTCCCACGCCCGCCACCTACGCCGAGCAGGCCCGCTTCGATCCCTCGGAGTTCGTCACGCGCCCGCTGACGGTGGGGTTGCAAATTGTCATTCGCCGCTAGCGCATTCACACCCGCCAGGCGCGGCATGAAAATGCGCTGGTGGATCTTTGCGTTCCTGTTCGCCTTCACGTTCGTGGCGTATCCGCAACGCCTGGCCGTTTCGGTCGCGGCGGAACGCATGATGCCCGAACTCGGCCTCAGCCAGGGCCAGATCGGCTGGCTCGAAACGGCGTTCCTGATCAGCTATACCGCCCTGCAAATCCCCGGCGGAATTTTGGGTCAACGCCTCGGCCCGCGCCTGATGCTGACACTGTGCGGCGGCATCGCCGTCGCCGCCACGCTGGCGGTCCCACTGCTGCCATTTGTCTTCGGCGGCGCGTCGCTGATCGCCGGCCTGCTGGCCGCGCAACTGGTGCTCGGCGCCATGCAGGCGCCGGTATTTCCCCTCGTCGCCGGAGGCCTGGAACGATGGTTCCCGTCGCGCCAATGGGCGTTGACGCAAGGCCTCACCAGTTGCGGCATCGGCCTCGGCAGCGCCGCCGCCCCCGCGGTCATTGCCTCGCTGATGGTGCTCGTTGGTTGGCGGGACGCGCTGGTGCTGGTGGCACTCCCGGTCGCGTCGCTGGTGGCGTTCTGGTGGTGGCAGGGGCGCGACACCCCCTATCAGCATCCGCTCGTCGCACCCGACGAACTTGCCGATCTCGATTACGCCGAACCGGCAACCGGCACCGTCACCTGGGCACGCGCCGCCATGCTGCTCACCAATCGCAACCTGCTCGGCCTCACGCTTTCGTATCTGCTGATGAACGTCGTTTTCTACCTCATTACGCTATGGAGTTTTCTCTACCTGGTCCAGGCACGCCATTTTTCGTTACTGGAAGGCGGCCTCGCCGCCTCGCTGCCGCCACTGGCCGGCGCGCTAGGCGCCGCACTCGGCGGTTTCGGCGGCAGCCATTGCACAGCACGTTTCGGCGCCCGCCGAGGCCTGCGGATCGTTCCGCTCATCACGCTACCGGCGTCCGGCGTGCTGCTGCTGTCCGTGCAAGCCGAGTCCGCCGCCTGGGCACTCGCCGGCCTGGCGCTTTCGTTCGGCCTGCTGGAAATGAATGAGGCCCCGTTCTGGGCTGCCTCGATGGAAATCGGCCGGGAAGATGCAGCCTCCGCCGGCGCCGTTCTGAACACCGGCGGCAACCTCGGCGGCATCATCGCCACGCCGGTGGTTGCGTATCTATCGGGCTTAGGAAACTGGTCGTTGCCGTTCATGCTGGGCGCCGGCTGCGCCGTGGCGAGCGCCGCGCTATGGCTGGTAGTCGCACCGGTACCGGTCAGACAGGCGGAACGGGTCCATGGAAATAGGTAAGGCAAGTAAGGCCAGGGCTCTGCCCTGGACCCGCTGGGGCCTGAGGCC
>JAATGE010000298.1 GCA_015654825.1 Rhodospirillales bacterium | reverse complement strand
GGCGGCGCCCCCTGGACCCCCTACGTCGTGCCGCCGCTGGCGTTTTTGCGGCGTGGCGGGGATCTTCTGTACCGCTCTCGCGAACCCGTGGGTCTGTCCTATCGGCTCTCAGCCGATGCCAGGCCGGGAACAGAAAAATAGGGTCTGGGGCCTACTGGCCCCAGCGGGGTCCAGGGGCAGAGCCCCTGGCCTTGACTTTTCGAATCGAATCTTCAGCTTCCTGTTGTCAGAGCTCAGAAATCCCTTACGTTCGCGCCTATGGGGCCGAGCCCCTGGCCTTCCCTTCTCGCTTAGCTTAGCGCCCACCGGGCGGCGTCAACGCCGCTTCACCGACGACGAGCGCGGTCCGCCTGTTCCGCCAGCTTCATGCTGAACGTGAAAAAGTCCGGGCTCTGGCCGATGAACAGCCCAGTGCTCTTCAGGAAGTTGACCACGCCGACCGCATCGACGGCGGTCGTGCTGATCGGCCGCACCGTTGCGCAGAGCGGCAGGTTGGCACTGATGAACGTCGCCGGTACCGGAAAGATCAGGTTGGGCTGCAGCAGCGAGCCTCCGGTGGCGACGAAATTGGGGAAATGCAGGCCGTTGGTGGAGTCGGTTAGCGGTGCCACCGGCCGCTGCACGCCGTTGCCGGCGAAATCCACCCATTCCAGGAAATGCGCGACTTCATCGCCGCCGATGCCGAGGAGTATTTCGAGAACCTCGCTGCTGGAAGCGCGTTGCGCCATCGACCCATACAGACTGATGCCGCCCTGTTCGATCGATCCGAAATGGAACGCCGCGGTGTTGGCAATGGCCTGAATGTGGTCGGTGGGTCCGAAATCGTCGTCTGTGCGCGGAATGGCGGTGAATTGTCCGGCGGCGAGTTGCGGCAGGGCCTGCGGATAGGTGGCACCGAAATCCGGGCTGCTGGTGCTGCGATAGCGCACATACCACGAGGTATCGACACTCAGCTGCATGAGGTTGGTAAGGCGGCCGTTCTGCTGCGCGCCGGTCGCCTGGCTGCTCGGCAGTGTGCGGAATTTATCGAGATTGACGGGTTCGGCGCCGATCGAGGCGAGATATGCATTGAGAAACGCAGCGTGGCTCAGTTCGTCGATGGTGTTGCTGGTGATGTACTGGCCGCTATCGCCGTCCAGGTTGTTCAGCGCCGCCTGATAGGGGTTTGGCGATCCGGTGCCGAGGCCGCCGAGTTCGGCATATTGTTGCCAAAGGTCGGACTCCACCAGTTCCGCGTACGCGACGAAACGCAGGATCGCGATATCACCGCCGGTGGCTTTCCTGGTGCGCGTTACATCCTGCGCTCTGGCGCCAACCGGCAGCAGGCTGGCCGAAAGGGCGGCGCCGGCCAGGCCAAGCCCTTGCAAAAGGCCACGCCTTCCCGGCGGCGAGGCCGTTGCGCTGTTCGTTTCGGTTGTGGCGATACTGGACGCGTCGTACGCCGCCGGCGTACTGCCGTGTTTGCTCATGGTCGACCTCCCGCATGGCGTGCCGCCAATTGCCGCGCGGATGTCGCGGCAATTTGATGGCACTCAATGGAGACGCCGGGGCGCCAACAAATATTCCCAGCGGTGGCAGGAGTTTCGCTATAGATGCGTATGGGAAACAAATAATTTGGGGGCCTAGGACCGGCTGCGGCGGAGGCTAGAGCGCGATAGGGCGAGGTTGACGTGAAGATTAAGGCCAGGGGCTTTGCCCCTAGGACCCCACTGGTGCCTTAGGCCCCAGACCCCAATTTTATTTGTTCCGAGCTTGGCGTAGCATCCCGCGCGTCGCACAGGCGGCTCCCGGCCAAAATGAAACGGGCCGCGACTATTACTTACTGTAACGTATAGTTACGCCGCCCGGCGGAAGCGCGGATCATGCGCAGCAGCATGCCTTCGCGCAGGCCGCGATCGGCGACGGTCACTTCCGCCACCGGCCAGATCTGCCGGATCGCCTCGAATATCGCACATCCCGGCAGCACGAACGCGGCGCGGTCGGGCCCGACGCACGGGTGGCGCGCCAGGCCTTCGCGGCCGAGGCCGCGCAAGGTTGCCAACGCCGCGTCGGTCGCTTCGGCCGTCAGTACCTGGCCGTCGACCGCGGGGCGCCGGTAGCGGGCCAGGCCCAGCGCCACACCCGCGAGCGTGGTGACGGTGCCGCTGGTGCCCAGCAGGCGCACGCCGGAAAGCCGGATTTCGTGGCCGATGCAGTGGATCCGCTCGAACGGTTCGAGCCGCTCCGCGACATGCTCGACCATGGCCTGGTAACCTTCCGGGGAGAATCCCTGGTGGCCGAACAGTTCGGCCAGGGTCACGACGCCCACGGGCAGGCTGTCATAGCCGATCAGTTCGGGCGGGCGCGCGGCACCCAGGCGCACCCAGGCCAACTCTGTGCTGCCGCCGCCGATATCGAACAGCAACGCCCGCCGTCCGGGGCCGGCCAGCAGCGGCGCGCAGCTTTCCAGCGCCAGCTCGGCTTCCTCGCGGGTGGAGATAATATCGAACGC
>JAATGE010000091.1 GCA_015654825.1 Rhodospirillales bacterium | reverse complement strand
CCGTCCGGCGACCACGCGGGTGCACTCACATTGCGATCCAGCTTGTCCGTCAGCACACGCGCCGGCCCGCCCGATGCGCCAACGACCGCAAGGCTCCGCACGCCATATTCGATCAGCTTCTTCGGTCCGCCATGTACATACGCAATGCTGGACCCGTCCGGGCTCCATGCCGGCGGACTGTGCCACTCGGGATTGGCATCGGTGCCATCAAAGTTCGTCAGCGAGCGCGGCTTCGCCCCTGAAGCGGCGTCGACAACGTAGATTGCCCAATTATCGTCGCGATCGGCGTCGGAATGGCGCTTGCTGACGAAAGCAATATGCCGGCTGTCCGGCGAGAAGGAAGGCAGCGCCTCGTCGTACGGCCCATCAATCAATTGTGTCGCGCGTCGCGTTTCGATATCAAACAGATAAAGATGGTGCCGGCTGCCGGTAAGATACCCTTCGATATCCTGCTTGAACTGAAAACGGTCGATCACGATCGGCGCCGGTGTGCCATCGGGTTTTCGCGCAGCCGGCGGGTCCTTGACGATCAACGCCAGGTGGCGGCTGTCCGGCGCCCACGCGTATTCGTCGATGCCGCCCGCAAGATCGGTGAGCTTTTCCGCCTCGCCGCCGGCGCGGTTCATCAGCCAAAGCTGGCTCACCTCCGCGCTGCCGGCCCGGTCGGAGAGAAACGTGATCGCGCGCCCATCCGGCCGCCAGCGCGGATCGGTCTCGCTTTCCTTCGTTCGCGATGTCAGCTGGATCGTTTGGGTGGCATCCCAACTGCTCAGCCAGATATGCGTATCCGTCGCATCCGAAGCGAGGTTCGGCGTTTCCACCTGATACAGCACCGCGTCCCCGGCCGGCGAAATGCGCGGCTCAGTGACATCCTGCAGCGCCAGGATATCGTCGATCGTAACGCGGTGCGCGGCGCCCGCAGGCGAAGCGGCAACCAGCATCGCGATGGCGGTGAAAGCATGGTGTCGTTTCATCGTGATCGAGTGCCCCCGTGCGCCCCTAGGCCAACGCCCTTCTCCCCTGGCCTCCGGGGGACCGGCGAAGCCCAAAAAATCGTGGCCGGTACAGGCTTCGCCGGGAGACAATGAAAAGCCGCGCAGCGCTAATGGGGTCTGGGGCCTACTGGCCCCAGCGGGTCCAGGGCAGAGCCCTGGCCTTTCTAACTGAACTTAGCGCCCAGGGCGCAAACCCCCCCAACCTTCCTTTCAACTAGCCGCCCCGTTACGCGCGTGGCGATCGCCCCACCGAGCCGCCGCCGGTGTCTGCGACTTCCCCTGGCCACCGCGCCAGATGGCACTGAACGCCGCACCCAGCTGGCCGCCACGCCCGGGCGCCACACTTGCCACCGCCGCGACCGCCGCCGGCTGCAACCGTCCCGCCTGCCGCGCCAGCCGGTCGCGCAACGCGCCACGTTCCACCGCGATCATCGCGCGCGAGACGCCATCGACTTTCCCGGTGGCCTTCAGCGCATGGCCCAGCTCCACCAGCACGGCCTCGATTTCATCGAGCGTCGCTGCGCCCTGCACTGGCGCATGCCCCGCCACATGCCGCGCCACCAATTCGGCCGACCGCGCGGCGCGCTCCGCCAGGATCGGCGCATAGGCTTCTTCCAGCACACGGCGCACCGCGTCGAAGCGCGCCCCACCCTGCGGTCCCGGCCTGCCGCGACACAGCGTCAGCACTTCATCGAGGCGCGTCACATCGCCGACCGCGCCCATCCGGTGGCACAGATCGAACTTCGCCGCCGCACCGTAAGCCTCGCGCAACAGCGGGCCCGCCGCGCCCACGCTTTCCCGCCGCACCATCAGCGACGACCACGCCAGTTCGACACCCGCGTGCAGCAGCCACAGAACAACGCCGCGGTCGGTCTGCGTCGTCTGCAGCTCCGGCTGCCGGTCCGCCTGCCACGCGGCACTGGCGGTGCCCACCAGTACCACGGCCTCGTTGCGGTCGAGCCAGGCCGCCTCCCGCGCCAGGCGCGCCGGGCGGCTGATGTCGCCGGTCTCCCGCATGGCCACGTAGGCGCCGCGGCATTCCGAAAAGCCCAGGTTCCAGGCCGCATCCTCGCTAATGCCGTGGGCAGCCACCAGGCGCAGGCGGCCATCCTGGCAGCTCGCCAGCACGGCCTCCGCCTCGGTTCCGCCGCGGTCCACGACCAGCAACTCAAAATCCTCCAGGCCCTGGGCCCGGATGCTCTCCACGGTGTCGGCGAGCCGCGCCGCATCCGCGTCGGCGACCGTCAGGACACTGACGCGTGGCGGCGCCCCCGCGGCCGCCGCCACCGGCATCGCCGGCGGCGCCGCCTCCAGCACCGGGCTGGCGCCGACCTTGCGCGTGGCTCCGCGTTCCGCCGCGGATGCGGCGCGCGACATGATATCCGCGCCGCCCGCGGGTTGCAGCGAATGCGCCAGCGTCGCCAGCACGGTCTCCAGCTCCTCGCTGGTCGCCGCATCCGGCACCGGCGCGTCGCCGACCAGATGCCGGGTCACCAGGTCCGCGGCGCGCGCGGCGCCGTCGCCGAGGATGGGCCCGTACCCGGCGCTCAGGATGCGCTCATAGAACTCCATCAGCGCGCGCTGCACATCCCGCAGCCTCGCATCGCCCGGCTTGCCCTGCTCGGCGGGGCACAGCGTCAGCACCTCGTCGATCCGGGTCACGTCGCCGACCGCGCAAAGCCGCAGGCACAAATTCAGCCGCGCCGCTTCGCCGTAGGCCCCGCGCAGCAACTCCCCCTGCGCGGCCGCGGTCGCGCGCCGCAGCATCAGCGACGACCACGCCATTTCCGCGCCGGCAAGCAGCGACCAATGGATGATGTCACGGTCGGTGCGCGCCGGCTCCGGCGGCGGTTCCCACTGCGGCTGGCGCAATCCGCTGGCGGTGCCCACCAGCACCACACCGGGATAGCGATCGAGCCAGGCGGCCTGGCGCGCCAGGCGCACCGGTCGGCTGGCATGGCCGCCCGCCAGGATCGCCACGTATTCGCCACGGCAATGCTCGAAGCCCCAGTTCCAGGCGGCATCCTCGCCGAGGCCGGGCGCCGCGACAACGCGCAGCCGGCGATCCTCCCACAGCAACGGCGAGACGACGGCATTCGCGCCGCGGTCGACGGCGACGAACTCGAAATCCTGCAGGCTCTGGGCTTCAAGGTTGTGGGCGGACTGGTAGAATAAAGACCTGTCCTCGCCGACGATCGTCAGGACACTAATACGCGGTTGAAACATTTCCATGGCTGACCCTCGCTGTGGCAGCTCGCGGCGACTCCGATCGAAACTCAATAAAAATACTGCTCGTATAAAATTAAAGAGACTCTAGCGCGATTTGCCAACAATATTTTGTACGATCGTAAAAATCTGTCAAGGGCGCGTACCCTGTTACATGCGCCGTCGGCGGCGGAATACTTGGATTTAATGCCGCCTACAGACCATGGAGACCCATGAAGAAAGGCCAAGGGCAGAGCCCTGGCCTTTCCTGGCGAGTTGGTCACGGCACCGGCATCTGTAACGCTACACCGAGGGCCCTGGCGTCGTGCGGCGCGCGCACCTTGATATCGTTGTCGAAATAGACGAACACGTCGCGCTTGCGGCGTCGGGCGACGGGCCCGCAACGGTCCAGATCCTGGGGCGTGCCGCCGCGCGACCAGGTGTCGACGCGCCGCGCCCACGCTTCGATCGCCGCGGGATCATATCCGCTGGCGTACAGCTCTTCCGAACCATGCAGGCGACAATAGATAAAGTCGGATGTCACGTCGCCGAGGCGCGGCCAGGCGACGGTATCGGCGCAGACCAGCGCAACATCGTAACGGCGCAGCAATTCGACGAATGAAGCGGTTTTGAAACTTTCGTGCCGCACCTCCATGGCGTGGCGCAGCGCCCTATGCGGGCCGGGCTTGGTGTAGGCGCGGCCGGCCAGGCGCGCGTCATGGCGTCGCGCGAGCGCCGCGGCCTCGTCGCTATCGTGCGGCAGGCACGCAAGAAAGCTCTCGATGCGCTCGGCATCAAACCGGAAATTCGGCGGCAGTTGCCACAACAACGGACCAAGCTTGCGCCCCAGCTTCAGCACGCCGGAGGCGAGAAAATTCGCCAGGATCGTCTGCGGGTCCTGCAGGCGCCGGATATGGGTAATGAAGCGGGACCCGTTCACCGAAAACACGAAATCGTCAGGTGTCGCGTCAACCAATGCGGAAAAACTCTCCGGCCGTTGCAGGCCATAGAACGTACCATTGATCTCGATCGTTCGAAATTGGCTCGCGGCGAAAGCAAGCTCATTCTTCTGCGGCAACCCCTTCGGGTAGAACACACCGCGCCAAGGCGGGTACGTCCAGCCGGAAATCCCAATACGGATGGTCATGGCGGCAGGCCTGCTTCCTCGAGGGG
>JAATGE010000630.1 GCA_015654825.1 Rhodospirillales bacterium | reverse complement strand
TGGCGCTCGCCTATCGCGACGAAATACTGATCGAGCTCACTGCGCCGCTCGATGACGCGCCATCGATTTACAAGGAGGTGATGCACAAGCGTGGCCCGGGTGTGCATCACGTGATGCTGTCGACGCCGGATATGGCGGCCGATGCCGCGCGGCACCAGGCCGCCGGCAGCCCGATCGTATCGGCCGGCGATGTCCCGGGCTTCGGGCGCGCAATATTTGTCGATACATTCTCCGAACTCGGCCATTTCATTGAATACGGTGCCTGGACCCGGCCGGTGCTGGCGGCGATCGCGGGCTTTCGGGACGCCCACCGAACCTGGATCGGCGTTGATCCGGTGCGGCCCTATCCCACCATCCTGTAGCCGGCCCGGGCCGCCTGGCCCTGCACGGCAACTCCGCCGGTAGCGACAACAAGCTTCCCATGCACGGACACTCTCCCGGCTGCTGCATGGCACGCGGATTACCCGCCAGAATCGCATCAGGAATCGCCGCGACGTCGTGTGTTTTCATCGCCGACCTGATGGTTCGCAAGAACCCCTCCCGCCCGCGCGCCGCCGCTGGGATGACACGGAGAATGCCTTTGGGGGTGTGCGTTGTCGGTGCGGGAACTGTTTTCACTAGAGGGACGTGTGGCGTTGGTCACCGGCGCATCGCGCGGCCTGGGCCGCGCGATGGCCGGCGGCCTTGCCGATGCAGGCGCCACGGTCGTGCTGGCGGCGCGCGACCAGGCGGCGCTCGATCGCGCCGCACAGGAAATACGCGAGGCCGGGGGCAAGGCCGATACGCTGGCGTTTGAACTTTCCGACCGCGACGCGGTGGAGCAAGCCGTGCCCCAGCTACTGGCGCGTCACGGCAAGCTGGACATCCTGCTGAACAATGGCGGCACGATCGAATGGGGCCCGCTCACCTCCACCACCCGCGACTCGTGGGAACGCGTGTTCGATATCAACGTCACTGCGTGCTACGTTCTGGCGCGCGAAGCCGCCAAGCCAATGATCGAGGCCGGCTGGGGGCGGATCATCAATATCGGATCGTACGTCTCGGTGATCGGGCGCGAACGGTTGGCTTCCTATGTCGCAAGCAAGCACGCCATCGCCGGACTGACCAAATCGATTGCCGGCGAACTGGGTCGGCATGGCATTACCTGCAACGCGATCTCGCCCGGGTTTTTCGATACGGATATGGCGGCACCGACCGTGCGCCATCCGGAACGCGCGGAAATATTCCGCCGCGCCATCGCAATGAACCGCTTCGGCCGGCCGGAAGAAATGATCGGCGCCGCCATTTTCCTGGCGTCGGAAGCAGGCTCCTATGTAAATGGCCACATGATCCACGTGGACGGCGGCGTCGCCGACGTGCTCTCGCTGCGGGTGGCGGTTTCGTAGAAAAGGGCGGAAGGGGGCAACCCGGGCGTGGAAATGATTTCGCTGCCCCCCTCCTCGTCCTCCGACTGATTAATACCAACGGCCTTAAATTTTGACCTGTCAAAGGCCAGGGCTCTGCCCTGGACCCCGTCGTGCGAAGCACGCTTTCGCGTGACGGGGCCTGAGGCCCCAGACCCCCATTAGCGCTGCGCGGCTTTTCATCGTCTCCTCGGCGAAGCCCATACCAAACGCGGATTTCAGGCTTCGCCGTTCCCCCCGCAGTTCCTCATGAATGGGGGTCTGGGGCCTACTGGCCCCAGCGGGTCCAGGGCGGAGCCCTGGCCATCCTGCCCTTATCCGCGCCCGGGACACGGCCGCAGGAGTCAAGATTTCCGGCAGGTGGTATAGGCAGGTTCTAAGGACTTGTCCTTAGCTTGGGTCCAGGGGGCAGAGCTCCTTAGCCTGCTTCCCTTACTTCGAGCCCACAGCAGCCCAGTTCACCGTTACGGTGCTCTCGCCGAACGCGTCGTCGCGGTTCTTCAGGGCCGTTCGAAGGCCTGGGCCGGCCATGTCTTCGCGGAACCGCGTTCGGCGCGGGCCGCGGGACAGGTGCGCACGCGCATCAAGTTCGGTCGCCAGGCGCTGCAGCGTAGTGGCGCCGGCAAGTTCCATGGCCAGGTTCACAACGCGTTTGTGGGCCGAGACCAGTTCCGCATCGACCAGCGCAATGCGACGCGCCAGGCGCAAGGCTTCGCTGTCCAACGAGTCACGCGGGTAGCAGTCCATGACAAGGCCGATGCGTGCGGCATCGCGCCCAAGGATCGTGTCGCCGGTGAACAACAGCCGCTTGGTCCATTGCGGACCGCAATGATACATCCAGTAGTTGGAGGGCGGCGTGCCGTTGGCGCGCGCCGCGGGGAAGCCGATGCGGCAATCCTCCGCCGCAAGCACGATGTCGGATGACAGCGCCAGGTCCGTGCCCCCCGCCAGACAATTGCCGTGGATCTTCGCCACCACAGGCTTGTGCAGTTGGGGAATGATCGAAAGTTTTCGTTGGGTCAGTTCCATGCCCCAGCAATCGTCGTCGATCGTCGCATTTGTCGAGCGATAAGTGGCCGCGTCCTCGCCGCCGTCCGCCATGCCGGCGTAAACGCCCGTCAGATCGTATCCGGCACAAAAGGATTTTCCGGCGCCCTGCAGCAGGATCACGTTCACGTCGCTACGTGCATCCGCTTCCAGCAGCGCGCCGTGCAATTCGTCGATCAGCAGCTCGGAAAGTGCGTTGTGGCGTTCGGGACGGTTCAGCGTAATGGTCGCGACCGCTGCTTCCACGGCAAAGGTCAGCGCTTCGGTGCTTTTCAGAAAGCGCGGCATCGGCGGCAACCTCCGGCGGGTGGCCCCAGGTGCTAGGGAGCGACCGATCGCGCGGCAACCGGCGCCGACGCAACATCGCCGGCATGATAAGGGCCGCACGAAACTGGCCCTGTGGCCGGCCGCCGGTAGCCTGACGCTGGGCGCGTCTGCGCGCCGGACGGAGGGCGTCGATGGATAGGGGGACGATCTTGGCTGGCATTCCGGCCCACGTGCCACCGGCACTTGTGCGCGACATCGATTTGTTCGACCTGCCCGGTGAGCATGAGGATGTGCATCTGGCGTGGAAAAAGCTGCAGGATAGCAGCCCGGATATGTGGTTCTGGCCGCGCCATGGCGGCTATTGGGTGGTGAACCGCGCGGCCCTCCTGGCCGAGGCGTTTCCCGACTTCGAGCGGTTTTCGTCGGACCGCGCCATTTCGATACCGGCTGTACCGGGCACACCGGCGCAATTGCCGATCGATGCGGATCCGCCGCTGCATGGCTTCTATCGCCGCCCGCTGAATGTGGCGATGTCGCCACGCGCCGTGCGCACCTATGCCGCGGAGGCGCGGGCGCTGGCGATCGAATTGATCGATGCGCTGAAGCCGCGCGGCGAGTGCGAATTCGTCGCGGATTTCGCGCGGCACCTGCCGATGACGATATTCCTGCGCCTGGTGGATTTGCCGCTGGAAGACCGTGAGCGGCTGATCGAGCTCGCCGATCAAATGATTCGCGGCGGCACGCAGGAAGCCAAATACGCCGCGTTGCAAGGCACCTACGCCTATCTGGAAGAATGGGTGAAACGCCGTCGCGAGCACCCTGGCGACGATCTGCTGAGCCGAATCGTGCAAATGCAGGTGGAGGGGCGCACGGCCACGCATGAGGAGGCATTGGGCGAGTGCGCGCTGGTGTTGTTCGGCGGGCTCGATACGGTCGCCGGTACAATGTCGTTTGTCGCGAGATTCCTGGCGACGCATCCGGACCATCGGCAGCAACTGGTGGAAGATCCCACGCTCATTCCGGCAGCGATCGAGGAATTGCTGCGCCGCCATTCAATTCCAACGCTGGGCCGCAAGGTGACGCGCGACATGGAATTCGGCGGCGTTCAGTTGAAGCAGGGCGACCGCCTGATGCTCGTAGCACCCTTGCATGGGCTCGATGAACGTGCATGGGCGGATTCGCTGAACGTGGATTTCAAGCGCAAGACCGATACTCACATGGCGTTTGGCGCCGGGCCGCACAAATGCCCCGGGGCAAACCTGGCGCGGGCGGAATTGCAGATTTTTGTAGAAGAGTGGCTGAAGCGTATTCCGGAGTTTGGTATCGCGCCGGGGATGCAGGCGGAGACCTTGCCGGGTCAGGTGCTTGGCGTGGCCCGTTTGCCGTTGGCCTGGCCAACACAGGCATAATTACGCAAAAAAGGGCTCTGCGCTGAACCCGTCTGGCGAAAGCGTGCTGTGCACGACGGGGCCGGCACGCCCCATTTTGGCGCTCAGTTCAAACTACGGCCACGCTGCGCGCTGCAGCGCTTGCTGGCCACCGTCGCAAAAAATCACCTGGCCGGTTGTGTAGCTGTTTGCCGGGGACACGAGAAAGCTGATGAGTTGAGCCACCTCCTCGGGTTGCGCATGGCGTCCCAGCGGCGCGGGCATCATGGAGCTGACCTGCGCGCGGCGCACGGGATCGGAGAACGTTTCGCGATTCATGCCGGTTTCGACCAGGCCCGGCGCGACAACATTCAGCAGGATGCCGGCACCGGCCCAGTCCGTATCGATCGCCGCGCTGCGGCACCAGCGCGCAAGCGCCAGTTTCGAAGCAGCATAGAGCCCGATTTCGGGCTCGTTGCCGATACTGCCAAGCGCTTCCGCTTCATCCCCGGCCAGCAGGCGCGCCACCAGATCGGCGTTTGAAGGAAAGTAGGCGGCCACGCTGCCCACGGCGACAGCGCGCGGCGCATCCGAGGCGGCCAGCAGATGGCGAAGCCCAAGCAGCGTTGCCACTGCCCCGAAGTAATTCACCGCCAGCGTCGTCGCCCCCCGGTTCAGCACGCCGGCGCAAGCGACCACGATGTCGAGCGCGCCATCGCAACGGCGAGCCGCCTCCCCAACCATGTGAAGACGGCCCTCGTCCCCCGCAAGATCGGCAACAATATCGGCCCCAAGCAGATCAACGCCGATAACCCTGCACCCCTCCCGCCGCAATTGAGCGGCCGTAGCAGCCCCGATCCCGGAAGCAACGCCCGTCACCAACGCAGTACGCCTCACACCCACCCACCCCTGAACAAAAGTTCTTTGCTTCTTTCTTTCAAGAAAGAAGTTCTTCCTTCCGTCCTGCCCGTGCCAAAGCCCGAAGCTCATGCTTCAAAACCTTCCCCGTAGCATTCAGCGGCAACGCGTCCACAAACACCACCGAACGCGGCGCCTTATAATTCGCAAGATTCTGTTTGCACCAAGCCATGACGTCCTGCTCCGTTAACGAAGCCTGTGGCGCCAGCACGATATAAGCGCGCCCCACCTCGCCAAGCCGTTCGTCCGGCACGCCGATAACCGCGCAATGCATGATGCCCGGCAGCCCCGCCAAATCGCGTTCGATCTCCGCCGGATAACAATTGAACCCGCCGACGATATACATATCCTTGAGCCGGTCGGTGATTTTCAGGTTTCCCCCGGCATCGAGCAACCCGACATCACCGGTATGCAGCCATCCCTCTTCATCGATGGCTTCAGCGGTGGCCTTCGGGCTTTCGAAATAGCCCAGCATCAGCTTGGCGGCGCGCACCAGAACCTCGCCGGGTTCGCCCACATCGGTGTCGCTGCCGTCGGCGCGCACGCAGCGCACTTCCACGCCGGGAACAGCGCGCCCGGCGGTATTGGCCACGAGTTCCAGCGGGTCGCCGGGCCGCGTGAAAGTAGCGGTGCCGCATACCTCCGTGAGTCCATAGGCCGTGGCGACCTGGTCGACGCCGATTTCCAGTTTCAGCCGCCGCACCATTTCGATCGGCACCACGGCCGAGCCCGTGGAAATGAATTCCAGGCTGGAAAGATCGTATTGGTCGCGGTCCGGGTGCGCCAGAATCGATTGCAGAACGGTGGGCGGCGCCGGCATGAAGTTGATGCGTTCGCTGCTGACCAGCGCCATGATCGACACCGGATCCAGCTTGTTCTTCGCGTAAAGCGTACAGCCGCACAGCATCGTGGTGACCCACCCTGCCTTGTAGGAGGCAGTATGCGAGAATGGGCCGAACGCCATGTAGCGGTCGCCTCGATGGAGTGCCGCGATATCGAGCCAGGTTTGTGCGCCAAGCAGCGATTGGTGGTGGTTGAACAAGGCGCCCTTGGGATCGCCGGTCGTTCCCGAAGTGAACATGATATCGGCAAGATCGGTGGGGCCAAGTGCCGCGACGCGCGCGTCGAGTTCTGCCTCATCAATCTCGTTTCCGGAAGCGAGGAAATCCTCCCAGCCCCTGCCACGCAGCGGCGCCGACGCACCCCCGAGCACAACAATGCGCTCGAGCGTCGGCATGTCGTGACCCTCCAGCATGGCGGGATAGTCCACACCGAGGAAATCGCCGATCGAGACTAAAAATCGCGCCCTGGCGCGGTTCACGACGCTGGCCACCTCGCGGCCCCGCAGGCGCGTGTTCAGCGGTATCAGAACGCCACCCGCCGCCTGGCCGCCCGCCGCGGCCGCCACCCATTCCCACATGTTCGGCGCCCAGATGGCGAAACGATCGCCGTGGCGCAAGCCGGCCGCAATGAAGGCGCGGCCGGCCCGCCGCGTCGCATGCGCCAGCGACGCAAAACTCGTGCGCGTACTATCATCGACAATCGCCGTCGCATCGCCGAAGCAACGCGCAGCCTCAAACACCGCAGCGGGAATCGAAGAAGGCAGCACGATAAGCCTAGAATTTTATATACAAAAGTTCTTTGCTTCTTTCTTTCAAGAAAGAAGAGCCTTCTTTTCTGAAGAAAAGAAGCAAAAGACTTTTGTACATAAGAGTCAGGCCGCCACTTGCTGCGCGCCGCGGACCAGGCGGCCGGGTAGTGCGCCGGTGGCGCTGCCGTTGCGATAGGTCACTGCGCCGGCAACAATCGTTGCGTCGTAGCCGTCGGCCTTCTGGCTCAGCCGTCGGCCACCGGCGGGCAGATCGCGCTTGGTGCTCGGCGCGTGCAAATGCAGGCGGGCGAGATCGATCACATTTACGTCGGCCTTATAGCCTGCGCGGATCATGCCCCGATCGCACAGCCCCACCGCCTGTGCCGGCGCGCTGCTCAGCGCACGCACCGCGGCACCAATGGAAAAGCCCTGCCCCGGCGCCGCATCGCGCGTCCATTGCGTCAGCATGTAGGTCGGGAAACTGGCATCGCAAATCATGCCGTAATGCGCCCCGCCATCGCCCAGCCCAAGGATCGTGTTGTTTGCCTTCATCAACGCGCCGGCACTGTCGAACTTGCCGCCTTCGCAGTTGCCCAGCGGGCAATATAGAATTTCGCTGCCGTCACGCATCAGCAACGTATCGTAAATCAACTCCCTGGGATCCTGGCCCGCGCGCTTGGCCCGCGCCGCGATGCTGTCCTGCAGGCTGGGGCTGTAATTCGGCGGATCGCCCAGCGGATACAGATTGTCGGTCTGCCGCACCACGGAAAGGAAGAACGGGTGCGGATCGGACGGCTCCTCGGCGAGCAGGCGCGCGCGCAGTTCCGGATCGCGCAGCCGCGCGACCTTCTCGGCCAGCGGCAGGTCGGCCAACGCCTTGTAGCTCGGGTTCAGCGAAAACGGGTTCAGCGACAAATCCAGCCCCAGCAGCATGCCGGTCGGGCGCGGATACACCTGCCCGCGGATCTGCTGCCCGGCATCGTTGGCCACCTGCATTTCCGCCAGCACGTCGCGCCATACGCCCGGCTTGTGCGGCATCTGAAACAGCGAGAACGAAAGCGGGCGGCCGGACCGTTGCACCAGGCGGCGCATCAGCTTCACTTCCTCCACCTGATCCAGATCGGTGTTCGGTATCATCTGGAACACGCCGCCGCCGGCGTCACGCAGCCCGTCCGCCAGCGCCATCAGCTCCTGTTCCTCGGTCGAAACGCTCGGAGCAAGCTCGCCGGTGCGGAAACGATGCGACAGGTTGCGCGACGTGGTAACGCCGAGCGCACCGGCGCGCACGGCCTCCGCCGTCAATTGCCGCATTTTCGCCAGATCGGCCTCGGTCGGCGGCTCCAGATTGGCCCCGCGCTCGCCCATCACATAGACCCGCAAAGGCGAATGCGGCAGTTGCGGAGCAATATCGATGTCATACGAACGCGAACCGAGCACGTCGAGATATTCCGGAAAACTCTCCCAACCCCACGGCACACCCGTCGACATGACAACGTCGGGAATATCCTCCACACCTTCCATGAGCTTGATCACCATTTCATGGTGGTCCGGCCGGCACGGCGCGAAGCCGACGCCGCAATTCCCCATCACGACGGTGGTAACGCCATGGTTCGAGGAGGGCGCCAGCGTATGCTCCCACGTCGCTTGCCCATCGTAATGGGTATGCACATCGACAAAGCCCGGCGTAACCAGCTTTCCGCGCGCGTCGATTTCCTCCGCGCCGCTTCCCGCAACGTGCCCGACGACGACAATCCGGCCGGCCGAAATACCCACGTCGGCGGCAAACGGCTCCGCGCCGGAGCCGTCGGCAACACTCCCGCCGCGGATGACGATGTCATAATCCATAGCTGCGCACTCCCGAGCCGAAGATAGCTAGGCCCGCGCCGGCGCGCTTCCAACCACGCGGCAACGATGTATCACATGCCCGCTAATGGCGCCGCCATCATGCCGCCGATGACGCCACCCGCGCGCATTGACGCAACCCCAGCCATCCCCCGACGTGGCGACGACGCAAAGGTGCCAGGCGTGCCGCAACCGATCGACAAGCTCATGACCCCGCTCGCCGTGCGCGGCCTGCACCTGCCGAACCGCATCGTCATGGCGCCGATGACGCGGGAAGCCTCGCCTTCCGGCGTGCCCGGCGCCGACGTCGCCGCCTACTACGCCCGCCGCGCCGCCGGCGGCGTGGGCCTGATCATTACCGAAGGCGCCGGCATTCGCCATCCGGCCGCGGTGGATAAACACGCCATTCCGCTGCTGCACGGCGCGCCTTCCCTGGCCGGATGGAATGCCGTCGTCGCCTCCGTGCACAACGCGGGAGGCCGGATCGCGGCCAAGCTCTGGCATCAGGGAGGCCTGCGCGATCCGCTGGTCATCATCGCGCCGGAAGTGGACGCCATGCGCCCGTCCGGCATCTGGGGGCCGGAGGGCGGCGTCGTTTCGCTCGATGCGGCCTATGTCGAGCGCGCCCGCCCGCGGACCCGGCCGATGACGGAAGAGGAGATCGCCGACGTCATCGCGGGCTACCGCGACGCCGCCGCCTATGCGGTGTCGATCGGGTTCGACGCCATCGCCTTGCACGGCGCGCATGGCTACCTGATTGATACCTTCCTGTGGCACGAGACCAACCGGCGCACCGACCGCTGG
>JAATGE010000378.1 GCA_015654825.1 Rhodospirillales bacterium | reverse complement strand
CACCCGCATTAAAGCCGGGGGCCTGGGGGGGCGGCTTCGCCCCACCAGCCTTGCCTTCCTAACCCTGAAAGCCGCCCCGCTCGAACCGAGCCCGATCCTCCGGCAGCAGCCGCACCGTAACCTCGGTCCCCGCCTCCGTCTCCGCCCGCGCGGTCACTTCACCGTGCGCATACAGCCAAGCCAGCCGCGCCCCGTCCGCATGCGGAATGGCATATTTCTGCTCATCCAGCCCAGCCGCGATCCGCGCATCCAGCGCCGCCAGCAGCGCCGGAAACCCCTCGCCCGTCAGCGCGCTGACCGCGATGGAACCCGGCCGCAACTCCACCTGGTCGATACCGCCCAGCAGGTCCGCCTTGTTCAAAACCTCGATGGTCCGCGACGAAAAATCCTCGTCCAGCGTGCCGTCGGCAGCCATTTCGGTCAGCACCGCCAAAACATCGGCGCGCTGCGCCAACGTATCCGGGTGCGCCGCGTCGCGGACATGCAGGATCACATCCGCCTCCGCAACTTCCTCCAGCGTGGCGCGAAACGCCTCCACCAGCTGCGTCGGCAGCTCGCTGATAAAGCCCACCGTATCGGAAAGAATAACCCGCCGCCCGCTAGGCAGCGTCAGCCCGCGCATCGTCGGATCCAGCGTCGCAAACAACTGGTCCCGCGCCGCAACCGCCGCCCCCGTCAGCGCATTGAACAGCGTGGACTTGCCCGCGTTGGTATAACCAACCAGCGCCACCACCGGAAACGGCACCCGCCGCCGCGCCGTGCGATGCAGCCCCCGCGTGCGCCGCACCTGCTCCAACTCACGCTTCAGCCGCGCGATGCGGTCGGTAATCAGCCGCCGGTCCGCCTCGATCTGCGTCTCGCCCGGCCCGCCCAAAAAGCCGAAACCGCCGCGCTGCCGCTCCAAATGGGTCCAGCTCCGCACCAGGCGCGACCGCTGGTAGTCCAGGTGCGCGAGCTCAACCTGCAGCGCCCCCTCGCTGGTCGCCGCCCGCTCCCCGAAAATATCCAGGATCAGCCCCGCGCGGTCGATCACCTTCACGCCCCAGGCCCGCTCCAGGTTGCGCTGCTGCACCGGCGAAAGCGCCGCATCGACGATGCAGACACTCACGCCCGCCTCCTCCAGCGCCTGCTTTTCGGCCTCCACCTGCCCGGATCCCAGCAGCGTCGCCGGCCGCGGCGCCCGCAGCGGCAGGATGGTCTGGTGCACCACCACCAGCCCGATCGAGGCCGCAAGCCCTACCGCCTCGGCCAGGCGCGCCTCCGCCAGGCGCACCGGCGCCCCGCGCCCGGAGGCATCACGCTCCGGCCGCTCGAACGGCAGAATGACGGCGGCGCGGGTCGGCGCGCCGCCGTGGTCGCTAGTCGATGTCGACAGAAGCAGTCTCCCGCGCAGGCACCGCCGCGCCTTCGACCTTGGTCGGATCGAACAGCGTAATCGGCGCGCCCGGCATCACAGTGCTGATGGCGTGCTTGTAAACCAGCTGGGTATGGCCGTCGCGGCGAAGCAGCACGGAAAAATTGTCGAACCAGGTGATGATGCCCTGCAGCTTCACACCGTTGACCAGAAAGACCGTGACGGGGGTTTTGGCTTTGCGGACCGTGTTCAGGAAAACATCCTGCACGTTCTGGGATTTCTCGTTGGCCACGAGGTTTTTCCTTTGTTGTGCCGGGGGGTAAAGGCCGGCAGTGAGTTGGGTCAGGATCGTTTTTCGCTACGCGTGCGCCGGCCTTCGGCTGGTCGCATCGGTTAATCTAGCGCAGGCGGCGGTGTTCTCAACCCGCCCATGGTCCGCCACCGGTCCGCCAGCCGCCCCGGGTGGGCCCAAGGCCACAGCGTCGCGCGAAAAAGCAGCCCCACCGATTACCCCCGGTCGCCTCTACGCGGCGTTACGCAACCCGGTGATGTGATCGCGCACCAGCCCGAACAAACGCCGGCTCACCGGCCCCGGCATACCATCGCCCACCGGCGCGCCGTCCAGCACAGTGATCGGCTTTACGAACGTCGTCGCCGCGGTCAGAAAAATCTCGCGTGCCGCGCGCAATTCGGACAACGAAAAGGCCCGTTCCGCGAAACTCACCCCGTCACGCCCCAGCTCCGCAATCAGCGCCGCCCGCGTGCAGCCCGGCAGCACCGCATTGCTGAGCGGCCGCGTTCGCAGCGTCCCCTCGGCATCGACGATGAACACCGAAGTGCTGGCGCCCTCCGTGATCAGGTTTTCGCGATCAAAGAAAATCGCCTCCATCGCCCCCGCCCGGCGCGCCGCCTCCTTGGCCAGGATGTTCGGCAGCAGCGCGACCGATTTGATGTCGCACCGCGCCCAACGCTGGTCCGGCAGCGTAATGGCCGCCGCCTGCCACGCATCCAGCGAGGCCGGAAACGGCGCCGCCCGCCGCATCGTCACCACCAGCGTCGGCGGCGTCTCCGGCGACGGAAACGCATGCAGCCGCGGCGCCACCCCGCGCGTCACCTGAATATACAGCAGCCCGCTCGCCAGCCGATTGCGCCGTGCCACCTCCTCCAGAATGGCAAGCAGCGCAGCGCGCCCCACCGGCGCCCGTATCGCCAGTTCCCGCAAGCTCCGATCGAGCCGCGCCAAATGCAGGTCCATGTCGATCAGCCGGCTCTCATGCCGATAAACGACCTCATAAACGCCGTCCGCGAACTGGTAGCCGCGATCCTCGACATGCACGGAAGCGTCGCGAAGCGGCCGATAGGCCCCGTTGACATAAGCAATGCGTGACATGCGCCGCGTGATAAGGCCCCCCCGCACTGTGCGCCAGTGCCGCGCATTAAGGTCAAGAAAGGCCAGGGCTCTGAGTTTGTGATTTTTTGCCAGTCCGTCTTCAGCTGTGGGCAACCGGCAAAAAAGCGCGTTTTTCGGCTGTTTTTTGGGGCCTTTGGGCGAGCTAGTGCTGCCGTGACCCGTCACGCCCGGTTTAGCT
>JAATGE010000038.1 GCA_015654825.1 Rhodospirillales bacterium | reverse complement strand
GCTAAACCGGGCGTGACGGGTTACGGCGGCACTAGCTCGCCCAAAGGCCCCAAAAAACAGCCGAAAAACGCGCTTTTTTGCCGGTTGCCCACAGCTGAAGACGGACTGGCAAAAAATCACAAACTCAGAGCCCTGGCCTTAATCTTTCCTACTTCGGCGCCGCGTCGATAATCGCGATAGCACCCCGCAGATCACCAGCCGCGAGCGCGTCCCGTGCCCGGGCGACCGCAGCCACCTCGGCCGCCTGGTCCGGCACGCGTTCCGTGCCGACCGGGATTGACCGATCCAGCGCACGGGTCTCGGCGCGCTCCAGCGCTTCCTGCGCGGCACCGGTGCGGTTCGCCACCAGCGCGGCGCGCGCCTCGGCCAACAGCCCGGCGAAACTATCCGCCTCGGGCGCCGGCAAATTGGGCGCCAGTTCGGAGCTCGTGGTCGCGGAATTGATGTTTCCCGCCTTGTCCGAGCGCGGCAGCGACATGCCGGTGCCGATCTCGTTGCCCGGCCTAGCACCCGTCTCCGTCGCCGGCGGCGCCTGGGCGAATGCGGGGGCGGCAATCAATAGAAACGCGGCGACGAGACGCATGGGGTTCCTCCCGGCTTGGTGGATAGGGTGCCGACGGCGCCACCCTATCACGTGGTTACATGGTGAAAATGCGGCCGGCGCCATTGTTCCGCGCGCTATCGGAACAGCCGTTTCGCCGCGCGCAGCGGCGCGGTGACCTTCCACGATGTGGAAGCGCGGAGCAGAGCCAGTTCGCGCCGCAGCGCCTCGGCGGCTTCCCAGGCGCCTTGCTGGGCAGGCGTCGGCACCGGGTCCGGCGTCACCGCCAAACTCGGCATGCCGGGTGCGGCGGCAATTTCGAACAGCAGCGGATCGCCCTGGATGCTGTGCGCCTGCGGCCGGTATTCGCCGACCTCGAACACGGTGATGCTGTCATAGAAATGAATGGACGTGGTGCGGTCGCCGAGCGGGGTGCGGCCAGTGCCATGGCCGATATATTGCGCATGCATTTCATCGACAAAACCCTTGGCCCGTTCGATAAAGCTTTCGGGGTGGCTGGGCCCGGCGCCGTGGTTCGGCCAGTACGCCGCATGCAGGTCCTCGACGATGTAGACGCCGTTCTTCGCCACGTGCTGGTACATGAAGTCGAACGTCGTGTTGATATGCTGCTGGATGTGGCTGCCGTCATCGATGAAAATATCCGGCGGGCCGAATTCGTCCAGCACGCGGGCCAGCAGCGTCGTGTCATCCTGGCTGCCGATGCGGATATGGATCTGCTGTTCCTCCAGCCGCATGCACAGCGGCTCGATATCTATGCCGACGATGCGTACGAATGGACCCAGATAGCGCTTCCACATTTCCAGGGAGCCGCCTTCGCCCAGGCCGACTTCCATGAGCGTAACATGGCGGTTGCGGAAGCGTTCCAGATGGCGCTCATAGACCGGAAAATACTGGTGCCATTTGTGGCTGCGCCTATGGTCGTTGCGCAAGAAATCGCCGAACAGCGTCATTCTTTGGGCCTATCTTACCGGAGGAGGAAGGCCAGGGGGCTTTGCCCCCTGCACCTCTTTGTTAGTCGGGGGAGGGCTGGCGGGCTAGGTGGGGCGGAGGGAATCGCATTTGGAATTTTCTTGGCATGACATTCGAGCCGGCCGCTTCGGCCCGAAACGAAAGCCAAATTAACAAAAGTTTTTTGGTTTCTTTTTTTCAAAAAAGAACAAGAAAAAGTACTTCTTTTTGAAAAAAGAAGCAAAAACTTTTGTTAATCGTTCCTTGTTCGCCGACGTCAGTTGGAGCGCGCGCTGGGCCCTGCGGTGGGGCGGCGCTAGCCTTGCCGCCTTAACGCGATACGCTGCGGGATGGCCGATCGACGCGCGTTGCTGGTTCTCGCCCTGCTGCCAGTGCTGGCGCATCTGCCGGCGCTGACCCCCTGGTTCCGGTTCGACCCACTTTACATCGTCTCCGGCCTCACCCCGGGCACCTGGCAGACCAACGGCTGGCTCGGCGGCTATCCGGGCTGGATCGACGGCAATGCGGGCGTCACCACCGAGGCCCTGGGCCGTTTCGCCGCGCAGCAGTGGCTTGCGGGCACGGTGCCCTGGTGGAACCCGTACTCCGGCGTGGGCCTGCCGCTCGCGGCAGAGGGGCAGACTACCGCCCTGTTCCTGCCTTTCGGTCTGCTGCTGGCGCTGCCGCACGGTCTGCTGCTGCTGCGCATGCTTCTATCCGCGCTGGGCGGCCTATTCACCCACTCGCTGCTGCGCCGCCTGGACATGGGTGCCGCCCCGTCCCTCCTCGGCGCCGTGCTGTTCGAGCTGAACGGCACCTTCGCGTGGTTTGCGCACGGCCCGATCATGCCGGTGGCGTTTTTGCCCCTGCTGCTGCTGGGCATCGAGCAGGCGCGCGCCGGCGGCGTGCCGGTGGCCGCCATTCTCGGCACCGCCTGGAGCTTTCTCGCCGGCTTTCCCGAAACGGCCGCGCTGAACCTGCTGTTCGCCGGCGTTTGGGCAGCGCTGCGCTGCGCCGAGGCGCCCGACCGCGCGCGATACGCACTACGGGCCGGCGGCGCCGTGACGCTCGGACTGCTGTTGGCCGCACCCGCCATCTGGCCGTTCCTGGAGGCGTTGCCGCGCGAGTACCTCGGTGTCCACGCGGGGGCGGGCCCCGGCGGCGGCTGGCGCCGCGGCAACCTGGCGCTGATGCTGTTCCCGTACAGCCACGGCAACCTGATGGCCGACCTCGCCCGGGGCGCGTCCACCGAGTGGGCCTGGTTCCGCACCGGCGGCTACGTCGATCTGGCGACGGCGGCGCTCGCGCTCGCCGCGCTGCGGCGCCGCGCCCCCGATCTGGCGTTGCGCTACGTGCTGGCCGGTTGGATTGCGGTGACGGCGGCACGCGGCGCCGGCTGGCCCCCGGCGGTGACGCTGTTCGGCCTGGTACCGCTGCTGCGCCAGGCCATGGTTCATCTGTACGTCATGCCGAGCTGGTCGATGGCTGCCGCCGTGCTGGCCGCCTTCACGATGCGCGACTGGCAGGAGGGGCGGCGTGTCGCCTGGGCCCCACCACTGCTACTGCTCACGCCCCTCGCCGTCGCCGGCCTGCTTTGGTCCGCCGACTCCATCGCCGCGGCACCAGCCTTGCTGGCATTATCGGCGACCGGCGTGACGCTCGCCGTCACGGCAGCCGCCTGGCGGTTGCTGTGCGGGCCGGCGACACGCGCGCGGCAGCGTACTGTGGTTGCCCTGATCGGCGGTCACGCGGCCGCGCTGTTCATGCTGCCGTTGTTCGCCGGCACGCATGGCCGGCGTCTGGACGTAGCGGCCATCCAGTTCCTGCAGTCGCATGCCGGGCTTGGTCGCGTGGTGTCGTTCGGCCCGCTGGTGCCCAATTACGGAGCGATGTTCGGCATTGCCGAAATCAGCCACAATTACCTGCCGGTGCCGCTCGCCTGGGTCGACGCAATCCGCGACCGGCTGCAGCCCGGCGCCGACGGGGTGAATTTCTATAATGGAATGGTGCCGCCGCCCGATGTGCTGCAGCGTGTGCTGCCGGCCTATCGCGACATGGCTACCGCCTACGCGCTCACCTGGCCCACGCAGGCATTGCCGGCCGGGCCGAACGGCGGCTCGCTGGTGTACCACGACGCGATCATGAACATTTTCGCGCTGCCCGAGCCGGCGGCCTATCTGGAGGCACCGGGCTGCCGGGTCCGCGGCGGCCGCGACATCGTGACGGCCGACTGCCCGGGCCCTGCCCGCCTGCTGCGGAGGGAGCTGTTCTGGCCGGGGTGGCGGGCGACCGTGAACGGGGCGCCGGCGCCGCTGGCCGGAGCAGGCATTTTCCAGAGCCTGGCGTTGCCGCCGGGGCACAGTGAAATCAGGTTCCGCTACGCCCCACCGGGCATCGGATGGGCCTGGGCCCTGTGCGGCGCTGGCGCGCTGGGGCTCGCCGCAGCTTCATTTGCGCCACGCCTCTTGCGGTCGTCCGGCTGGCGTCATAGGCGCGGCTTGGTGGCCGACGCCGGCAAGGCCATCTGATGCTGGTCAGCGCCAGAGGAGCCGTCCCATGACCTAAAGGATCGCCGTGCCTGCCCTGCTGCTCGCCGCGGCGCTCGGTGCCTGTGGCGTCTATCAGACACCCACGCGCGAGGATAAGGAGGCGCTGGCCACCTGCCGCAGCGAGGCGGACCGGGTTTTCGCCGCCCGCAACCGCTACCTGCTGTCGGAACGCGACGGTTCGGCCTCGCCGTTCTCCGGCAACACCCTGGCCTACAACCCGAATGCCGGCCTGTCCGACCAGTATGAGCAGCAGCAGCTGCAGGACACCTGCCTGGCGCGCAGCGCCGGCGGCCCGGCCGTCGTGCCCGGCACCAGGCCCGGCCAGCCCTGATCTACCCCAGCCCTGAACTACGCCAACCCTGAACTACGCCAACCCTGAAATACAATTATCGGAGAAACCCCATCGATGAGCCGCATTCTGCGCACCGAGCCGAGCCCGATTTTCTCCAGGGCCGTCGAGTACCACGGCTTCGTCTACACCCAGGGACTTGTGCCGCGGAATCCGGACGCCGACACCGCGGCCCAGGTCAGCGACGTGCTGGCGCAGATCGATGCCGTGCTGGAGCTGCACGGCACCGACTCCACGCGCCTGCTGCAAGCACAGATCTGGCTGAAGGACATGGCGGATCGCGCGGTGCTCAATGAGGTCTGGAGCGCCTGGCTGCCGGAGGGGCAGGCGCCGGCGCGCGCTCTAGTTGAGGCGGTTTTGGCAGACCCACGCTGGCGAGTCGAGATTATGGTGACCGCTTGCAAGTAAAGGCGGAATAAAGATTACAGTAATGGTCGTGGCCGCACAGTCACAGAGTGGCTTATTGGCCACGAGTTTATGGCACAGTCCCTGCCAAGTGAGGGCCCGCAGCGAGCGGGCATGAAGATCGGCTAATTTTCCTAAAAACTGGCCTAATACACACCCCGTTCCCGACAAAGTGCGCGCTCCCCGGGCCCGATCTGATGTAATCGGTTGCCAGGGTTGCGCACACGTTGTTACCGATTTTGTCAGACGCATGACGAGCGGGGGGCGCGCATGATACAAAACGGCCGTAACGCGCTGGTGTTCGGTCTTTTTATTACTCTTTGTAGTCAAGCCATTAATACAAATGCCTTTGCCAACAGTATTACGAGCCGACATCACCACTATAGTTCAGCACACGCCCGGCAACGCATGCCGTTCGGCGGCGGACGCGTGATCCAGTGCGTGGCTTTTGCCAAGCAGGACGCGGGTATCGTGCTGCCCGGCAATGCACGCGACTGGTGGGCAAATGCCGCCGGCGTTTATCAGCGCGGCGCGCGGCCCGAGCCGGGCAGCGTGCTGGCGTTCGCCGCCAACGGCAGAATGCCGCTCGGCCACGTCGCGGTGGTTTCCGCCGTTGTCGACAGCCGGACGATCAGCATCGACCAGGCCCACTGGAACAGCCGCGGCGTCACGCGCGACATCGAAGTAAAGGACGTCTCGGAAGAGAACGACTGGTCGGCGGTGCGGGTGCAGCTCGCCCACGCCGGCAGCTTCGGCAGCATCTACCCGACGCGGGGCTTCATCTACGCGCGCCCGGATAACGGCCGGATCATCGAGGCCTCGGCGCGGACCCCGATGCCGGCGATGGACGAGCCGCCGGCCGATTTGCGCATCGGCACGCGGCGACACCACAGCGCTATCGCGATCGAGGTGGCGGAGGTGCCGCATCCGTCGCGCGGACTGGATCTAAGCCTGAACGGCATTGGCAATGACGCCCCCGATCGGGCGTTCCAGTAGGGACGCGCCGGCCATGGCGCTCCGCCGCCTGGTGCCGGTTACCAGGCATGCCGATTGGAT
>JAATGE010000356.1 GCA_015654825.1 Rhodospirillales bacterium | reverse complement strand
GCTAAACCGGGCGTGACGGGTTACGGCGGCACTAGCTCGCCCAAAGGCCCCAAAAAACAGCCGAAAAACGCGCTTTTTTGCCGGTTGCCCACAGCTGAAGACGGACTGGCAAAAAATCACAAACTCAGAGCCCTGGCCTTTCTGACCTTAATCAGCGCCGAGGGACGGAGCCCCGGGGCTTTCGCGCCAATCAGCGCTGACCTCCGCTGTTCAACCCGAGCCAAAGCGCCGCCGCCTCGCGGCCCACGGCGATCCGCGCCGCACTGTTCGGTGTCTTGGCTCCCGGCTCGGTCAGTGGCGTGCCGGTCTTCAGGTCGATGTTATTGGCGAACACCAGGTTACTGCCGGAGGGCGGGTAGAACGGGCCGTAGGCGCCGGACGCATCGAGATAGTTCGACTCCACCTTGACGCCGCTGACCACGTTGCCGCCGGGGTCCTGCCGGACCGCGACGAGGTAGGATGAGGTCATCGACGAGCCGCCGACGGCGATTACGACGTTGTTGGTCATTGTCGTGTTCAGCACGGTGCCGCTGCACTGGCCTTCAACCTGCAGGTCTTCGTTGTTCATGTTCGGATAGCCGTTGACCGGCTGCGGGTTATAGATCGTGTTGTACGAAACGACCGAGCTCGACGATACGCCGCCGCAGAACTGCACCGCGTTCGGATGCGCGCCGGGGGCGTAGCCCAGATTGTTGATGAGGTTGCGTTTCTCGACCAGCCGGCCGCCGCGGACTTCGATGATATGTTGTGGCGCGTATTTCAGCCAGTTGTGGTTCGCATTCAGGCCGTTGCCAAGGTAGCTGATCAGCGACCAGATCGCCCCCGGATTGCCGACGACGCCCAGGCCGCCGCCGTCAATCGTTGTATGGGCAATGGACAGGTTCGAGGCTCCGGCCGCACCCTGGATGGGTACCAGATTATTGACGCCGACCTTGAAGTTGCTGTTCTGGATGACGTCGTTGGCGCCTTCCACGTAGACGTTCCAGCCGCCTTCGAGCGAGAAATCGTAACCATCCAGCACGACGGCGGCGCCGGTCACAACGACCGTGTGCTGGCTCACGTTGACGCTGACGCCGGGCAGTTTCAGGGTCAGCGGATCCTTCAGAACGGTGCCGGACGGCGTGCCGACCTGGTAGTCCACGCCGGCGACGCGCCACGAGGGCCGGGCCGGGTAGGCCGCCAGCAAGGTCGGAAATTGTGGCGTGCCCGCGCGTGGATTGAGGGCGCGGCCGGTTTCGCTCGCCTTGGCGCCAGCCGGGTTTGCCAGCGCGGTACCGGCCATTGCAAGCGCCAGAACAGAAATTGCGACTGCCTGGGAGGTGGGCCGGCGTCGGACGCGGCCGCTCGTCATGCTTGCCTGGTGGCCGCGAAGGGCGTGCTCACCAGGGCGTTCTACATGAACACCAACAGTATACTGAGCGGTCATCGAAGATTCCTTTGCACTTTTGGCAGAAGCGGGCGGCTCGTTTGGCAAACGACTCGGTTTTACTCCGATTTTACGGAGGTGTACTGTTTCGGGCACAACTGTACTGTTGCGGCACCACCAGCTTCCGGCGGTCGCTACGGCACTTTATTCAACTGTCGATTGCATAATATCTGTGTAGATAAATTATAAGTTGGTGTTGCCGCAGCCTGATAACAAGCTGCGGCAACGGCAAGCTACAGACCCGGCCTACCAAAATACCGTTCGGATCGCGTCGTTAATTGTCCTTGGTACTGCAATACCCGACATCCTCCGGTCAAGCTATTTTTTTAGCCAGGCAGTTCCTCAATAGATAACAATATACCGAAAAGATCGCTTTTTTGGAGCGTTCGTTCGCTATTCTTAGCGCAAATCTTTATAGTAGCGCTGAGCCCGAGGGGATCACGGGATCGTGTGCGGCAAACGCCCCAATCAAAATTTAGCGAAGCGGAAGCTGCAATGTTGCCAAATATCGTGGATTCAGTTGTGTTGACGACGCCATAAAGGCGCGTCGCCCGAAAGTAGAGCCGGCGAGTACCTGTTATTGTAAAAGTAACTTCACGCCGACAGGGCGCTACATAGAAAGGTCATTATTCGAGTTATGGTTAAAGCCGTGAATTACCTCCCTTCATACGGGCGCGAATCTCCCGCGCATGCGCGAAAAAATTGTTACGATGGGCGCGGAATGCCTTGCCCCGCCGTGCGCGGCGCCCGCCAGGCACCGTTCGGGGCATGCGGTGAAGCCCACACCTGCCGCCCGCGGCGAGGCCGGGACCCGCCGCCCACGGCGAGACCCAGACCCGCCGCCGGATCGGAACCGCCGGACCGCCCCCCGGTCGAATTGAGGAGCGCGGCCCTCCGCAGCGCGTCTGCATCAGGTTGCATAGTATTTTTGCGTCTGGTGTATGGGGCCCCGGCGCGCCTTTTGGCAGGTGGCGCCTCGCTCTCGAAACATCGGGACAGTTGCCGCGGCTGCGTCCCCTGCAAGTTGAACAGAAACAGCCGTCTATTCGCCTTCTCTGCTACCACAATGGGCAGCCCAATTGCGCACCGCTATGTTTCCCTCGTGCCTCCTGTTTGCCGCCCTTTCGGCCGGCCCCATGGCCGCCCTGGCAACCCCGCATGAGCACGTACTCTATAGCTTTGCGCCCAGGACAGATGGCAACTATCCGGTCGGTTCGCTGGTAGCAGGTGCCGACGGCTCGATTTACGGAACGACCTTGGAGGGGGGGAGACACTCCCCGAAATGCGGGCGCATCGGCTGCGGCATCGCCTACCGGCTCTCGCCGCCGGCCAAAGGCCAAAGCGGCTGGACCGAAACGATCATTCATCGCTTCAGGGGCAGTCCGGACGGCAGCAATCCATTCGCGGGCGTGGTGAGCGATAGCTCGGGCGCGCTGTACGGCACCACGATGAACGGCGGCACCGCCAATCTCGGCACCGTGTTCAAGCTGACGCCTCCCGCCGATGGCGACACCGAATGGCACGAGGAGGTCATCCACAGCTTTCTCGGTGGCACCGACGGCGCGTTTCCCGCGATCGGCGTGGCGGTGCGCCCGGGCGGCGCGATCATCGCGGCGGCCGGCAACTGCGTCATCCGTCTGCGCCAACCGGACACCAGCCGACGGAGGTGGCGCAGCCGCACCATCTACACATTCTCGGGGGGCGCGGACGGCTACCAGCCGGTCGGCCTGCTCGCCGGGCCCAACGGCAAGATATACGGTGCCGCGTTCGGCGGCGGCCGGGACGGCGATTGCGGCGGGCATTCGTGCGGCATGGTATTCGAACTGCGGCATGTCGGGGGCGCGCACGAGGGGTGGGGGCTGATCGACCTGTATGAGTTTCCTGGCATGCAGAACGGTTCGGCGCCGAACAGCGGCCTGATCGCCGATGCGACCGGCGCGCTCTATGGCACAACGATACCCGCGGCACTCTCTGACGGGCCGTCGATCTACCGGCTAAGCCCTCCGGCGCACCGTAGCGGCAGCTGGACGCTCGACACTCTGTACACGTTCGCACAAAGCATCGAATCTGCAATTCCCGCGCCGTCGCTCGCCATGGGCGGCGATGGCGTGCTTTATCTTCCCAC
The DNA here is from genome assembly GCA_015654825.1 of Rhodospirillales bacterium. GTDB lineage: Bacteria > Pseudomonadota > Alphaproteobacteria > Acetobacterales > Acetobacteraceae > CAJCIS01. The sequence continues at coordinate 245 of JAATGE010000356.1, read as the reverse complement.
CGGTTTCGGCGGAGCGCCCGACTGCATGCAGCATCGTGTGGGTTGCGGCTCGATCGAGGAGATCACGCCGCCGACCCCGCAGCCGGACACCTGGACGGCGTCCACGCTGTATGCATTTGGCCCCGGCAAGAAGGGCCACAACGCGACCGCGGTAGTTCTGAGGCCCGGATCCTCGACGATTTTCGGCACCACCGGCGCCGGCGGCGACGCCGGCCGAGGTACGGTATTCGCAATAGAACCATAAG
>JAATGE010000450.1 GCA_015654825.1 Rhodospirillales bacterium | reverse complement strand
GGACCCGCTGGGGCCTTAGGCCCCAGACCCCGCTCATTGGGGGGAACGCGACGCCTGGAAAATCGCATGTGCTGCCGGCTTCGCCGGGGAACTCCCGCCGCGCAGCGCTATCGGGGGTCTGGGGCCTCAGGCCCCAGCGGGTCCAGGGCAGAGCCCTGGCCTTCCTATCCTACCTACCCCCGAGGCTTAGTCCCCAACCCAATCTTCTTCGCCAGCGACGAACGTTGTTTCGCATAGCTCGGCGCCACCATCGGATAATCCGCCGGCAAATTCCATTTCTCGCGATATTGTTCCGGAGTCATGCTGTAAGCCGTTGCCAGATGCCGCTTCAGCATCTTCAGCTTTTTCCCGTCTTCCAGGCAGATGATATATTCCGCGAACACCGACTTCTTCACCGGCACTGCCGGCGCCTGCTTGTCGGGCTGGGCCGCCGGCGCGCTATCGTGCCCGATCGCCGCCAGCGTGCCATACACGTCCTGGATCAGCCGCGGCAGGCTATCGCGCGCCACTTCGTTGTTCGACACATGCGCTGCCACGATCTGCGCGGTCAGGCCGAGCAGATCCAGCGAGACTGGCTGGTCAGCCATGGCAAGTCACCCCATCTTTATCTTTGACGATCACGTGCGCTCTATAAAGATCGGCCCGACCGTTTCACAAGAAGCAAACCAATGTTTTATCCGCGGCGTCCCATGACTTATGAATGACTTGCACTTATGAATGACGTGTCCGCCCCCCCGCCGCCCCGGGTCGATGCTGTGCTGGACATCACGGCGCAGACCTGCCCGATGACCTATGTCCGCACCCGCCTGGCGCTGGACCGCCTGGCCCCCGGCCAGGTGCTGGAGGTGTGGTTGCGCGGCGCCGAGCCCGCCCGCAACGTCCCCGCAACGGCCACGCAGCAAGGCCACGCGGTGCTATCGCAGGAATTGCGCGAAGACGGCGTTACCGTTCTGCGTTTGCGCCGGGGCTGAGTTTCAGCGCCAGCACCAGCGCATCGGTGCCGTCCTCGTAATAGCCCCGCCGTTTTCCGACCGGCGCAAATCCCTCGCTTTCGTACAGCGCCCGCGCCACCGAATTGGCCGCCGACACCTCCAGGAACAGGGTTGCCGCCCCCCGCGTACGCGCCGCCTCCACGGCCGCCCGCAGCAGCCCGCGCGCCACCCCACGCCGGCGCGCTTCCGGCGCCACCGCCAGCGTAAGGATTTCCGCCTCGTCCGCCGCCGCCCGCGCCAGCACCACGCCGCCCGCTTCGTGCAGAAACCCGAAAGTCCCTTGCATCGACAGGTGCCCGGCGAAAATCGCGGTGCCCCACGCCTCGTCGGGCAGAAAGGTGGTGGCATGCACCGCCGCCATCAACGCCGGATGCGCGGCACCCGCCGCGACGATCGCGGCGCTCTTGCGGCGGCCTGGCTGGGCGCTCCGCCTGCCGTGCCTGGTGATGCCTGCGTTCATGCGATCGGGGCGGGTCGCAACCCTCCTGCCGGCAACTTTGCTTCCGGCGCATCGACATACATGGGCACCGGCTCGAGCCACGGCAACGCGCCCGCGGCCCGTCGCTCGCCGACCACCGCCACATGCCGCGCCGTCGGACGCTTGGCGCTGGTCAGCATCACATCCGCGCCGCGCGCCGCCAGCGCCCCCGCCACCGCGATCGCCGCATCGCCGGCCACCGCCACCCGCTGTCGCGGCAGCGGCGTCGGCAGCGCATCCAGCGCCACCGGCGTTATCTCCCCGTCCCGCTCCAGGAAAATCCGCCCCCGCCGACTATCGCTGGCCACCCACAGTTCGCGTCCGCCCAGCAGCGGCAGCGCGTCCGCCAGCGCCTCCGCGACGCTCACGCCCACCACGCGAACCCCGGCCCCCAGCCCCACGCCCTGCGCCACCGAAATCCCGGCCCGCAACCCGGTGAAGCTGCCCGGCCCCACCACCACCGCGACCAGCTCCGGCGTGCCCGCCCGCGCGATCAGCCCGGCCACCAGCGGCGGTATAGCCGCCGGCAATCCGCGCTCCGCGCCGAGGCTCGCCTCCGCCACCACGACGCCATCCTGCACAATGCCCGCGACGCACCCGCCCGAGGCGGACGCGATGGCCAGCACCCGCATCGCGACGCCTAAAGCATCAGGCACGCCTCATCGAAATCCAGCCGCGGCGAGCGCGGGAACAGCGCGCTGCCATCGCCCTCGCCCAGGTTGATCAGGAAGTTCGACTTCCAGCCGCTGGCGGCAAAGAACTCGCGGTCCACGGTCGCCTTGTCGAACCCGCTCATCGGCCCGGTATCCAGCCCCAGCGCCCGCGCCGCGACAATCAGGTAGGCCCCCTGCAGCGTGCTGTTGCGGAACGCCGTCTCCTCCGCCAGCGCCGGATTGTCGGCGAACCAGGCGCGCGCGTCCGCATGCGGGAACAGGTACGGCAGCCGGTCGAAGAAATTCGGGTCGGTAGCGACAATGACGGTCACCGCCGCCGCCATGGTCTTCGCCACATTGCCCGCGGAGAGCGCCGGCAGCAGCCTTTCGCGCGCCTCCTGCGTGCGCAGGAACACGAACCGCGCCGGGCTGCAATTGGCGCTGGTCGGCCCGAACCGGGTCAGGTCGTACAGTTCCTGCAGCTGCTCATCCAGGATCGGCTTCCCCGTCCAGGCATTATGAGTGCGCGCAGTCCGAAAAATCGCATCAAGCGCAGCGTCGTCAAGCATAAGGGCACCTCGCGGCCAGAACCAAAGAGCCCCAGCGATTGGCCGAAATCCCCGCCGCCCGCAATGGTGAGGCAAAAAGGCCAGGGGCTCTGCCCCTGGACCCCGCTGGGGCCAGTAGGCCCCAGACCCCCTATGCGCTGCGCGGCTGGAGCATCAATCCAACACGGGCATTCGAAAAATGCCGCCGGCCAGGCGCGGTGGATCGAAGTCCACATCCTCGGTGCCCGGCAGATCGAGTAGTTCTCGAACAGTCGGACCACCGCCCGTAAGCCGCCGATACTCCTCGTACCGCAGCAACACGTACGCCGGCACCCCCCGGTCAGTAACAATAACCGGCCCATTGTCCGCAGCCCGCTTGGCCCAGGCAATACCCCGATCGAACGCGCGACTTGAAAGTTTGGTCGGCGTCACAGGCTTTAGTCTCAGTTTGAAACAGCGCGTTTCCGCGCAGCAAAGCTCTCTTCAATCTTGCGGCCCAACTCGCTGGTAAGACGCTCCATTAAGGCGCGAGGCGCGAGATCTTCGTCCGACAAAGGCGGCACAAAAACCTCACTCTCATCAACCTCTCTGACGGGCAAACGCCGTTGATCAGTTCGTTTTCGTAGCATCGCCGCCTCGCTTGCCAGACATCGGGTCGCCGAATTTCTTAACAAAGTATCGCGGGTTAAGTTCCGCAGGGAAATAGTGCTTCCTCTTAACCCAGACAAACCCGTCGCTCCGTGAAATCACCGCAACATCAATCGGCCCCGCTACACTTTCCTCGCCAGCAGAATATTTTCGCTTCAACGATGTTATGTTTACCAGGGACTCCGCAAGATGCGCCGCTTCAGGCTTCGCCATAAAGAGTATCATATCTTCGGTCTCCTTGGAATAGGCCTTTTTGACCTTTTCAAGCCACGGCCCAAAATCATTCACAAAAACCCCGAGCGATTCTGATAAATTGGCTTCGATTTCAGATTTTGATCTGGAACTAACTCCCTTCACACCGCTAAGCAATGTAGCCTTGGTCTTATCAAGTGCCGTAGAAAGATACTCTACGATTCCCTCCTGCAACAAGGGGTCAATACCCGCTAAAAATCTATCGACAACGTCGCGCTGCGCAAACGGCAAGACCCTGGCAGATATCTTCTCGCGACTCGTACTAATGTTTTCAGAAAGCCTTGTCTTGAGCCTCCGGGCAATGATTCCATCCGCTTCGTAGTGAAATAACGATGGAAATACCTCAGACTTCCCAAACCCCGCGAAAACAAAACCACTCATAAGATCAGAAAATACCTCTCTATGTAGAGCCAAAGC
>JAATGE010000044.1 GCA_015654825.1 Rhodospirillales bacterium | reverse complement strand
GCAGGCCGGCTGAGCCGCCCCTAGGGGCGGCTCAGCCGGCCTGCCGACCCACCGTTCCTACACCACGCCCGGGGACACAACCCGCCGGCCTACCAGGTTCAGGGCAGAATCCTGGCCCTTCCTAGAGAGCCGATCACTCCGCGGATTGGTGTTATTGGTGTGAGAGTCCTTAATCTGTGTAATCTGTGGACAAAACATTTTTGGCGCCGGGCTGCGACTGCTGCATCTCTTGGCGACGGTCGGCCAAAGGAATCGCACAGCTACGGTATTCCGGAGCGCGAAGCACGCGGGCATCCAAATGCAGAAGACTCGTGCGGCGCGCATGGCCGGGGACCTGAGCCCGGCAAGAACTGCCGGGCCGAATCTGCCCCGGCACCCAGCCCAATTCCGCGCGATCCTCCATAACCCATTGATACTCCATGGGCACGCCGCCGGCACGGCCCTTGCTCCTCTATCGTCAGCCCCGGTGATCGCCGCGGCGGCGCACAAGAGGAAGACCCACATGTCCCACACAACCTGGTCCGGTCGCGGCAGCTATACCAACCACTTCACCAGCATCGCGGCCGGCGAAATTGTCGTGCGCGGCCTTCCGTCCGGCAGCGCCGGATCGCACGGCCCGTTCAATTCGGCGCTGTCGAGCAGCCCGGCAACGTTCGCTATCAGCCCGGACCTGGCATTTGTGTTCCCGATCGGCGCGGCGCGCAAACTCATGCCCGCCCGCCCTGCCACCCAGGCGAACGTGCCCGGCCTGGAGCCGTTTGCTCTGGCGGCGTAACTACAACCCGGGTCGGTTGCTGGCCAGAACGGCCGGCACTCCGTCTGCCCTACGGGAGCGCGATTAGAGCGGAGCTACGCGGCGCGGCGGACTTCCGGCTGCAGATACCAGGTCGCCATCTGCTCCAGGGGAATCGGTTTTATGCGGTCCGCCTGGCCGGCTGAGCCGAACGCCTCGAAACGGGCACGGCACAATTCCCGGGCCGCCTTCACCGCCTCGGCGAGGAATTTCCGCGGATCGAATTCCTCCGGCTTCGTTCCCATCAGCCGCCGCATCGCGCCGGTCATGACCAGCCTTATATCTGTATCGATGTTTACCTTGCGCACGCCGTGGCGAATGCCTTCCTGGATTTCCTCCACCGGCACGCCCCACGTTTCCTTGATGTCGCCGCCGAACTCGCGAATGATCGCCAGCCATTCCTGCGGCACGCTGGAGGATCCGTGCATCACCAGATGGGTGTTCGGAATGCGGGCGTGGATCTGTTTTACGCGCTCGATCGCCAGGATATCGCCGGTCGGCTTGCGCGAGAATTTGTAAGCGCCATGGCTGGTGCCGATGGCGATGGCGAGCGCGTCCACGCCGGTGCGCGCCACGAAATCCGCCGCCTGGTCGGGGTCCGTCAGCAGTTGGTCGTGGGTCAGCTTGCCTTCGGCGCCGGAGCCGTCTTCCTCGCCCGCCTCGCCTGACTCCAGCGAGCCGAGGCAGCCAAGTTCGCCCTCCACGGTCACGCCGACATCATGCGCGAGTTCAACGACTTTCGCCGTAACGGCCAGGTTGTACTCGTAGCTGGCGGGGGTTTTCATGTCCTCCTTCAGCGAGCCGTCCATCATGACGCTGGTGAAGCCGGAGCGGATGGCGCGCAGGCAGACGGCGGGGCTGGCGCCGTGATCCTGATGCATGGCGATCGGGATATGCGGCCAGGTTTCCACCGCGGCGAGCACCAGGTGGCGCAGGAACGCCTCGCCGGCATATTTGCGCGCGCCGGCGGAACCTTGCAGGATTACCGGACTGTTGGTCGCGTCCGCCGCCTGCATGATCGCCTGAATCTGTTCCATATTATTAACATTGAACGCCGGCAGCCCGTAACTGTGCTCCGCCGCATGATCCAGAAGCTGCCGCATAGAGATAAGAGCCATAGCTTCGTCCCTTTATTAATGGGGTCTGGGGCCTAAGGCCCCAGCGGGGTCCAGGGGCAGAGCCCCTGGCCTTACTTTTTAAGTAGTCGTTCCGCCGCGGTTGCCACTGCTTCGGCGGTAAACCCGAACAGCTTGAACAGTTCGCCCGCCGGCGCCGACTCGCCAAACCGATCCATGCCGACGACCGCGCCATCCAGCCCCACGAACTGGTACCACCCATCGGAAACGCCCGCCTCCACGGCCACGCGCCTGACACCCTTCGGCAGCACCGTATCGCGATATTCCTGATCCTGCCTTTGGAAAACATCGACGCACGGCATCGAAACCACGCGTGCCGCGATGTTTTTTTCCGCCAGCAATTTACGAGCGTCCATCGTAATGCCGACTTCCGATCCGGTAGCGATCAGCACGATTTGCGGGGCACCGTCGGCCTCCGCCAGCACATACCCGCCGCGTGCCGCCTGGAAGCCGCGGCCCTCGATGCCTGCGTGCTGCTGCAAATTCTGCCGCGAGAACACCAGGCAACTGGCCCCATCCGCGCGTTCCACGGCGAAGCGCCAGGCGACACAGCTTTCCAGGGTATCGGCGGGCCGCCACACATCCAGGTTCGGAATGAGCCGCAGCGAGGCGACGTGTTCCACCGGCTGATGTGTCGGCCCATCTTCGCCGACGCCGATACTATCGTGCGTCAGCACAAAGATGCTGCGAATGCGCATCAGCGCCGCCAGGCGCAGGGCGTTGCGCATATAGTCCGAGAATACCAGGAACGTTCCTCCGAACGCCACGAAGCCGCCATGCAGCGTAATGCCGTTCAGCATCGCCGCCATGCCGAACTCGCGCACGCCGTAATGCAGATAATTGCCGCCGCCAGTCTTCGAGACTTCGATGCAACCCTTCCAATCCGTGTAGTTCGACCCGGTCAGGTCCGCCGATCCGCCGAACAGTTCCGGCAGCATCGGTGCCAGCGCCGCTATCGCCTGCTGCGACGATTTCCGGGAGGCCACGACCGCATCGGATTTTTCCGCCGCCGCGATCCACGCATCGGCTTGTGCCGCGAACGTATCGGGCAGCCGCCCCACGATGCGCCGCCGGAATTCCGCGGCCTCGGTCGGAAATTCGCCCGCGTACGCCGCAAACGTATCCTCCCAGATCTTTTGCGCGGCGGCCCCGCGCGCCCGCGCATCCCAGGCGTGCAGCACATCCTCGCCCACCTCGAACGGCCCGCCGGTCCAGCCCAGTTGCGCGCGCGAAAGCGCCGCTTCCTTGGCACCCAACGGCGCGCCATGCGCTTCGTGCGTGCCGGCCTTATGCGGCGAGCCCCAGCCGATCACCGTCTTGCAGCAAATCAGCGTCGGCTTGCCGCATGGGGTCTTTGCCAGTTTGAACGCCGCATCGATCG
>JAATGE010000522.1 GCA_015654825.1 Rhodospirillales bacterium | reverse complement strand
TGCTGCAGCGGGATCAACGCCGCCAGGGCCACCACCCCCACGCCCAGGATTTCCGCGCCGAACGTCCGCAGCGACTGCCCCGGCACCAGCGCCAGCGACGCCACCGCGAGCACCAGCATCAGCATCCCAAGCGCCTCCAGCCCTCGATCCGCCATGCGGCCGAGTTCCAGGATCCGCGCCTGGTTGACCGACACGCTGACGAACAGCAGCCCCGCCAGCGCCGCGGCCGCCCCGAGCTCGCCCTGAAAAAAGCTGCCCCACGAAGCCATCATCGTGTCTCCCCGATAGACGCCCGCGTCTCGGCCCCACGATACAAAGGATTTCGCGTCGCGCTACATGTGCCGCGACAGCATGTCCCGCAGCCCGTGCAGCGCATCGCCAAACCCGGCGGGAACCGCATAGCCGGGCGTCACATACAGCGCCGTCGTATCGATCGGATTGTAAAAACGAATGGCCGGCACCGGCTTCACGACGCAATCCGCCAACGCCGCGCGATTCCGCCGCAGGATCTCGCGCGCAAAGGGCATATTCTCCCGCAACGAAACCGATCGCACAAAGCCGTTCAGCACGCTCAGCAGCGGCCCGATATCGATGTCATCGCGCATGTCATGCAGCGCCACCGACATGCGCGAAGTAACCGGCGCGCCCGAAGCCTGATCGATACGATTGAGCTCCCGTATCAGCTCGGTCTCCGCGGCGGACAGCGACGCGTTCACGCGCTCCGCCGCGATCGGTGCCAGGTCGGCCACGCCGAGGAAATTCCGGGCGAAATGCCTGAATAAATTCAGCCCGGCATCGAGGACGTTGCTGTACGAAACCAGTCGCATCGCCTTCCTGCCGAAAGCATCGATTAGCCGGTTGAGGCCAGGCTCGATATTGATCTCAGAGCACTCTTCCGGATTGCAGACGCGATGCAGAACATACTCCAGGAACGGCAACGGGGATCCTTGCTTTACCGTCTCCTGCCACCCCGATGTCACGAGCTCGGACCATCGCCGCACATAGAACACCACGACGAACTGGTCCGGCCCGATAAGCGCCCGCAACATATCCAGCTGTTCCGGCGGCAATATGGCAATGTCCTCGGAGGAAATCACCACCGTGTTCAGCCTGGCGCGGCGCCATTCCTCGAATTTGCTGTCCAGCTCGGCAAGTCCCGCCGAATTCAGCCGCCGGATCAGCCCGTCATGCGAGGGATTTGCCGCGCTATGGTTCCATTCGCCCGGCACCAATATGCCCCGCTCAAGCAGCCGGGGCGCGTTGAATTCAAGGCATCGTTGCAAATAGGTGCTACCGGTCTTGTGCGGGCCGGCATGAATGACGAAGTTCGGCATGCGCTGGCCCTTGCTGGCGCGATCCTGGCCGGCCGGGAGCGGAGAGCCCCCTCCGCGCCGGCAAAAGCCGCGCGGCGCAACTCCGGTCCGGACGGGAACCGAAGCTCCCATCCGGCCGCGTCCGCGTCATTCAGACGGACCGAATTCCGGCCTGTTTCCGCGGACGTTCGATCAGGGCTGCAGCTTCAACGTAATCGAGGCGATGCCGGCCGCGACATTGAGGCCCTTGTCGCCCTCCAGGCTCAGCGGCTGCAACGAAATCGACTGCGTCGAGCCGCCGATCAGCACGTTCGCATCCGCGCCGATGCCGACCGATGCACCCGCGGTGGCGCCGCCGTAATCGCCGCTCAGCGCACCGGCGCCAAGGTTCGACGTCGGCGTGAACACGCCCCACGCAATCACGCCGCTTTGCAGATAGCCGATATCCACGCCGAACTTCGAAATGGAGCCGGTGTAGTGCTCCACGCGTCCGTTGCCCGAATAGACGCACTTCAACTCGCGCGACGAGCCGAAGATAAAGCCCCATCCGCTATCCACATGGCAGGTCAACACACCCACCTTCGCGCCGACGTCCGCGCGTGCCGGCGTTCCCACCGCGAGCGTTCCCAATACCAGTGCGGCCGCGCCCACTGTGAGCAGAGTTCTTCTAGCCATGCGATATTTTCCTTTTCGACGTCATTACCGCTGCGCGCGCGCCCGGCCCGAATGACCGGCCGCCGCGGGACCGCGCTATACGCCACGATACATCGCGGCCGCAACGCCTGGGCGGCCGCATTGCCGAATGGATATATTTTTCCTTGGGATTTATTCAAAAAAGTATTTCTTTTTGAAAAAAGAAACAAAAACTTTTGTTAATTATGCCGGGGGGCGCGTCGGTGGTCAGGGGGCGAACAGGGCGTCTATGTCCGCCTGGCTCTGGTCCGCGCCGGTCGAGGCAACCGTCGGCGCCTGCGGCTGAAATACCACGTGCTCGCTGCCCGCCGGCAACATCATGCCGCTCAGCGCGCTCTCCACGTGCTGCAAATGCTCGATCGCCCGCCGCACCCGCTGCCCGGTCAGGTCCTGGAACGCGCAGGCCTCGAAAATCGCGTCGATCCGGGCATTGATCGCCGCCATGGCGACCTTGTCGGAAATGGCGACACGCACGCACTCGCTGATCGCCTCCGCCGCCTCCATGATCTGGTTGGCCGCCACCTCGGTCGTCTGCACCACCGCCTCCAGCTCCAGCCCGCTGTTGCGCGTCGCCGCCCCCGGAACCGCCAGCATGCGCGCCACCTGCTCATGCAGCTGCGCCAGCTGGCCCGACAGGTTGGTCTCCGAAAAGCCCAGCAGCTGCGTCGCGCCATGCACCTCGGTGCTCAATTCGGCGATCCGCCGATCCATGAACCGCCGCAACTCGGCCACCAGCGGCGCCACCTCGTGACGCACCGCCGCACGAACCGAGGCATCCCGCGCCTCGTCGCGAGCATCATGCGGAACCGAAAATGCGTGCGTCATGCGCCCGAGGCTACCTCCAGATGGTTGGGCAGGTCCTAACGCACCGCACAAGATTGCCCCCGGCGCCCGCCGCCTCTAGACAGTGCCCCGCAGCCACCCCCCAAGCCAGACCGCCAAGCCGGAGACCCTCATGGCCAGCTACCAGTACGTCTATGTCATGAAGGACCTGACCAAGGCCTTTCCCGGTGGCCGCGAGGTCTTCAAGGGCATCACGCTGAGCTTCCTGCCCGGCGTGAAAATCGGCGTGCTCGGCGTCAACGGCGCCGGCAAATCGACGCTGCTGAAAATCATGGCCGGCATCGAGACCGAGTATGGCGGCGAGGCCTGGGCCGCCGAAGGCGTGCGCGTCGGCTACCTGGCCCAGGAGCCGCAGCTCGATCCCACCAAGACCGTCGCCGAAAATGTCGCCGAAGCCTTCGGCCCGCTGAAGGCAGCACTCGCCCGCTTCAACGAAATCAGCGAAAAATTCGCCGAGCCGATGGAAGAGGACGAAATGAACACCCTGCTCGCCGAGCAGGCCGAGCTGCAGGAGAAAATCGACGCCGAGGATGGCTGGGACCTCGATCGCCGCATCGAAATCGCACTCGACGCGCTGCGTTGCCCGCCGCCCGACGCCGACGTCACCAAACTCTCCGGCGGCGAGCGGCGCCGCGTCGCGCTGTGCCGCCTGCTGCTCGAAAAACCCGACCTGCTGCTGCTCGATGAGCCGACCAACCACCTCGACGCCGAAAGCGTCGCCTGGCTGGAGAAAACCCTGCGCGATTTCCAGGGCACGGTCATGATCATCACGCATGATCGTTATTTCCTCGATAACGTGACCAACTGGATCCTGGAAATCGAGCGCGGCCGCGGCTACCCGTTCGAAGGC
>JAATGE010000655.1 GCA_015654825.1 Rhodospirillales bacterium | reverse complement strand
GCGCCGGCCGCCGCCGCGGCAACGCCGGCGGTAACGAAAATGCGCCTGGGCATGCCGCCTCCCTGTGGTGGCTTGGTTTTCGAATAGGCGCCCGAGTCAGGCATCGAAAAAAACCTTCCGCAAATAGGGGTTGAGCAATTTGCCGTCCGGGTCCAACGTCTGGCGAACCTGCACGGCATCCTTCCAGCGCGGATAGAGCGCCGCGAAATCGCGCGCGACGAGCGAATTCAGCTTGCCCCAATGCGGGCGGCCGCCATGGCGGCGCAGGATTGGCTCGACGATTTCAAACAGGAAACTGTAGTCGTTGCGATAGTATGCATGGACGGCGATCGAGCCCGAAGCGCGATTGTAGAATGGTGAGAGATAGGCGTCGTCGGGGGCGATGCTGCGCAGTTCGAACGGGAAGAAGACGTCCGGACGGTTGGCTTCGACCGCCTGAAGAATTTCCAGCGAGGCCTGAGGCTGCGCCTCCGCGGGGAGATGATATTCCATTTCGTTGAAACGCACAGGGCGTTCGTTGGAAAGCAGCTTCCAGCCATCGTCGACGGCATCGGTGGGCGGCGTGGTTTCGATCGCCTTGCGCGCGATGTAGCGGCGCAAGGGCGGCAGCACGGCCAACCAGTCGCGCAGCGCCTTCAAATCCAGCAGCGTGTCGACATCGCTGTCGGGACCGCGCGGCACGACTTTGTCGGTGGTGGCGTCGCCGATGATAACGGCGGTCATGCCGGTGAACGGCAGGATATAGAGTTCGGCATTGCGATGCTGGGCTTTCAGCGTGGGCCAGGCATCCAGCGCGTCGTGGGTGGGCAGGGCATAGACGCGCTTGCGGATGCGGGTCAGGACGCGATTTTGCAGTGTGACCGCGGTGAGGATGCCGAAGGCGCCGAGCCCCACCCTCGCCGCTTGGAAAATCTCCGTGTTGGCGTCGCGCGACGCCTCCACGATATCGCCCTTTGCGGTGACCAGACGGAACGATTGCACGGCCCCATGGATCGCCTGCAGGGTTTGGCCGGTGCCATGGGTGCCGGTGGCGAGCGCGCCGCCGAGCGCCTGCTTGTTGATGTCCGGCAGGGTGAGCATTTCCTGGCCGATGTCGGCGAGCGCCGGACCGAGCGCGCCGAGACGGGTGCCGGCACGGATCGTCGACTGCAGCTTTCCGTCGTCGTGAGAAACGATACCGCTCAGTTGGTCGAGCGAGACGAGGGTGCCTTCGGTCGGGACCAGGGCGGTGAATGAATGCCCGGCACCGACGGCGCGCACCGGCGTCGCCGCGGATTTCAGCAGGTTGGCCAGTTCATCCTCGCTGGCAGGTGCGGCGCGGGCAGCGGGATAGGCGGATTGGCTGCCGGACCAGTTGCGCCACAACAGGTGACCGTTGGCGTCCGTGGCGGGGGGAGCGGGGGTTTCGCTGTCACGGCGTTGTTGCAGTGCGTACTCGCCCGCGGTCACCGCGCCGATGGCGGCGAGGGCAGCGCCGCCGCCGGCGACCAGGGTTCGGCGCGAAATCATCGATGTCTCCCTCAGTTCGCGTTGGCCGGCCGCGCCGCCATGAAGCGGATAAGCGATGCGTAATCCGCCTCGGTGCAAGCGAAACACTGGCCACCGGCGGGCATGCCGTTGTAGCCGCCGACGGTATGGGACAGCAGGATCTTCAGACCCTGGGCCCAGCGTTTGTCCCAGGCAAAATGATAGCCGGCCGGCGGGGCGCCGCTCTCCGGGTGGCCGTGGCAGTTCTGGCAGGAGGCGCGGTAGAGGCCCGCCAGGCGCGGGTCTGGCGGCATCATGGACGCGGCGCGGCCTGCGACTTTTGCGGGATTCTCGGGCTGCGCGGTTGGCGCGCGCCTACAGGCGGCGGGGGCCGCGACGAGCAGAGCTAGGATGATCAGCAGGCGGATGGTCATAGGTTTTTTCCCGGCAACGCCGGGTTAGCACCGGCTGCGTGGCTTGAAAAGTGAAAGTGATTCAAGTTCTCTTTTTTGTCCTGGCGGCGCCGCCGGCCAGGGGGTCGCTGCCAGATCGACGTGCCGTCGCCGGTTTTTGCATTGCACGAAGCGAGTCCTGTGCCGCTCGACGCCGTCTGCGGCGTGGGGCAAAGTGACCGGGAGGACACGCGTGTATGCAAATGCTTCGTTATGTTACAGTCCTGCCAACGGCGTTCGGCGCCGCCCAGGCAGTCGCCGGCTTTGCCGCGGTGCGTGCGTTCGCGGGGCGCCGAGCGCGCCCCGCTTCGATAGCAGCGCCCGTCACCATCCTGAAGCCGGTCTGCGGTGACGAGAATTTGCTGGAAGAGGCGATCAGTTCGTTCTGCGTTCAGCAATATCCCTGCTACCAGCTGGTGATCGGCGCGCAGGATCCCGACGATCCGGCGCTGGAGGTGGCGCGCCGGCTGCAACGCCGCTTCGCGGACTGCGATATCACGATCGTCATTGATCCTACCTGGCATGGATCAAACCGGAAGATCGCCAACCTGATCAATATGCTGCCGTTCGCGAAGCACGATCTGCTGGTCTTCGCGGATAGCGACCTGCATGTGCGGCCGGATTATCTAACGCGTGTGGTGGATGCGCTGCAGGAACCGGGCACCGGCCTGGTCACCACGCTGTACGGCGGCGAGCCCGCGGTGGACGGTTCCGCGGCGCAACTGGGGGCGTCGCATATTTCTCACACTTTTTTGCCCGGCGCGCTGCTTGCCGTGGCGCTCGGGCGGCAGGACAATCTGGGCGTCACGATGGCGCTGCGGCGGCATACGCTCGAACAAGTTGGCGGTCTTTGCGGCCTGGTCGAGCATCTGGCGGACGACGCCGTGCTCGGACGCAAGGTACGCGAGCTTGGCATGGCGGTACGGCTCGCCGACACGATTCCAATGGTTACGGTACAGGAACGATCGTTGGGCAGCCTGTGGCTGCACGAAATGCGGTGGGCGCGTACGAGCGGATCGATGGCACCGCGGGCATTTGCGGCTTCGGTGCTGCAATTTCCGCTATTCTGGGCGCTCGTCGGCCTGCTGATGTCCGGTGGCGCGCGATGGGCGGAGCTGTGCTACGTGGCCGCCTGGGTGGTGCGAGGGGCGGTGGTTCACGGGATCGACCGCGAACTGCGCGCCCGCTGCCCGCGCCCGCCGCGACGAACACCGTTCTGGCTACTGCCGGTGCGC